>VSJD01000094.1 GCA_008636095.1 Kiritimatiellota bacterium
TTTTGTACCAGACTGCCCGCCACGGTAACCGGCGAGGCGCCGGCCGCGACCGGCATCTGATCGAATATTACGGGAGCGCCTAACCGGCGGCGCGCTTCCATGGCGATTTCGATGTTTTCGCGCGTGATCATAAACGGCGAATTAACCCAGCATTTAGCGGCAAACACCTGATCCTTTTTCACCTCCTCCAATGAGCCTTTAACAATCTTGCTTATCTCAATGAAGAAAGGCAGCATTTTGGCGGAATAAACGGAAACCCGGTGAAGATGCCGGCTGTTTAATATAATTGTGGCAAAGGCGTGCACATCCTGCGAGCCCAGCGGCGCATCCTGCGGGATAAATGTCGGATGCCGGCGCTCCACATCGCCAAACCGGTCAACCGCGCGGCACCAGGCCGCCAAGTCGGCTTCCAGGCAGGGGCGCAGTTTGTTGGTTTCCAGATCGCAAATATGTAGAGCCTGTCCGTGCGTATACATTTCGAGTGCAGTCGCCGACCATTCTTCCTTCCGCGTCTTATCTTGGGCGGTGTATTTATTTTTATATTCGGCAATTTGCGCTAACACCTTGTCAATTACCGTCTTTGGAAAATAAACCCTTTCTCCGTCAACCCGGCATCCATAGGCGGTTAAATAGTCAAAAAACTCGTCCGTACCCTGCACCCGGAACGGCACTTTTTCCCAGACCTTAATTGCCTGCTCAAACAGATGTTTTAACTGCGATTTATTCAGCAATTCCGTCTCCATTCGCATTTTGAATCTCATTTTATTATTTCCCCATTTATAAGAATTATAGTTTCATCCAGTACAACTGATTGTCAAACAGCGGCTCAAAACCGGCCCTTTCATAAAGTTTGCGCGCCGGCGCGTGGCCTTCGTTTAAGCCCGTCGTTACCTCGGCAATTTTCATTCCGTGCTTTCGTAATTCATTCAGGATAAACTGCAATTGTAATGTCCCATAACCCTTTCCGTGCATATCCGGATGCAGGCCGTTCAATCCGACTACGCCTATGCCTTTCGCCTGCTGTACGATAAAAGAGCAGAAACCGACAACGCGGTCCTCCAGTTCCGTGACAAACCAGCAATCCGGCCGAGCTTGAATATCAGAGCGCATGGCAATTAATTTGTGTTCATGCCAGGGCTTGCCTTCTATCTGATATCCATATTTTTTTTCACGTATGTAGTCTATCCCGATAGTCCAGATCAGTTTAACTATTTCTTCGATGGCCGGCCGGTCTGCCAAACGATACGGGCGGATAACAGGCTTTGAATTCATTTGATCAATGCTCCTTTCTTGGATTATCAAGCGCTGCAGCCAATATAATTTCTTTTGATGGGATTACTATAGAACATGCGCGCTTGAAATGTCATCAGGCAAAAAGCGCTATTATTTGGCAAAAATCGGCAGGCTTTTAGGCAAGGAATTCGGATGGCGCACAGCCTTCTATGCGATGAAAAGCGCGGGAAAACTGCTGGAGGTCGGGAAACCCGGTCAGGGAAGCGATAATTTTCAGCGATTGCGTGTCCCTGAGCATCATGAAGCGCTTGGCTGACTCAATCCGATGATGCAATAAATATTGTTTCGGCGTTACTCCGATATATCGGCGAAATAGACGGATTAAATGTCCACGGCTGACACCGATATCGGCTGACATGGTTTTAATCGTCAAAGGCTGGTCATAATGCTGATGAATAATGTCCAGCACATTGAGCACAACCCTGTGCTCATGTCCCGACTCCCGCCGCCGGTGATATTTCAGGCGCGGCGCTTGCGCCACATGTTCCGCCAAATGCATCATTCGCGAAACTAGAATAAATGTGCGGATATCATCCGGCGCCGTGTCAAAAGTCAACATCTCTTTCAGTATTGTCCCGATTTTCCGCGCGTGGGGTGCGGTTATTTTGAAAGTTTCATTAACCAGCGTGCCCATTGAACGGATGCCGGGTTCATCTATGACCAGCCCGGTTCCACCGACTAAACGTCCCTTAAAGCGCAAATCCAGGGAAGCGGCCGCCACTTTGGAAGACGATTCGATAATATGCGGCTGATATTGCGCAATGTTAAAATATTCGCCCGCATTTATTTTCCATAGATGCCGGCGGTCAAGCGCGACCATCAGAAAACCGCTCAGGATATATCCTGCCTGAATATAATTATGCGCATGGCGTGAAGTTCGGCTGCCCGGGGATTCCGTCATCGTCTGAATGTTGATTGATTTTGGGATCCAGAATTTCATGAATAATGAAATATTTCAGCTTTATATTTCCACCGTGCATACCGATTGCTCTCGGTCGCCTGGATGCACCAAAAGTCGTCGGAAAGCTGGCGGCTTTCCAGGTAAGCGTAAGGCATTTGGCCGTAGCCGGCCTGGCCCCACGCGGCGCCCCAGGAGTTGCGGAACAGAACCATCCGCGTACTTTCCTGATAGCCCACGGCCATGACCGCATGGCCGCCCAGCATCCGCTCGCTTTTCCCTGGCAGGCGAATACGGCCCGTACGCGCAACGGTCGCGGACATGACATGCTCATAGACGGCGAAACCGAAGACGAACGGCAGTCCCATGGCCAGGCAGGCTTTCATTTCGGCCAGCGCGTCCACCGGAGATGTCCGGTTCAGGCGCTGATAGGCGGTCACCTGATGGTCGGCGGCTTCCGTAAAGCACGCGGCCGTTGGTTTCGCGGTGAAGCGGCGGATTTCATACGGCCACAGGCTTTCGCGGCAGACGCCCAGGGCTTTCAACGTTTTGATCCCGGTGCGCAGCATGGCGCCCGAGTCTTCCTGCACCGTGCCGATGGCGGCGCGCTCGTTGTAATAGACAAACAGACGGCTGAGATCGCGAAACCGCGAAATTTTTGATTTTGCCACGTCGGCGCTTTGCGCCAAGTGGCCCCTTGCCGCCTTTAACGGCGACGGGGGATTTGCGATTTTTGATTTATCAGATGGAGACGGCAAAGCGCGCAGTTCCAGGAACTCCAGAGCGCCCACCAGGGCCTGGGCCGTGCAACTGCCCAGGTTTTCCTGATCCTCCACGGGCGAACAACCGGCGCGCAAGTCCGCATGCGCGGGCAGTTTGCGGGGGATGCGAAAGACCGTTACAAACGGAATATCCCGCGTGTCCGGCACGTCCGGCAACCAACCCAATTTGTAGCGCGTCTCCATGACAAACCTCCTGGTGCAGGATTCAAGGAAAAGCTTTTATATTTACTAATGATTTTATATACTGACGGCGTTGGTTCATGCAAGCCCTTTTAATGTATGGCGTCTATAGGAAAGACATGGCAAAGGCATCATTACGCGACCAGAAAGTAGCCGTGGTCACCGGGGGCGCCGGATTTTTGGGATCCCACCTCTGTGATTACCTTGTAGGCCAGGGCCACCACGTCATGTGCCTCGATAATCTCATTACCGGCAATTTGGACAATATCAGCCAGCTCCGGCAGAACGGGGCTTTCACGTTCATCCAGCTTGACGTGACCAGGCACATTGAGATCGAGGGGCCGGTGCATTTCGTGTTCCATTTTGCATCGCCGGCCAGTCCGGTGGATTACCTGAAACTGCCGATCCAGACGCTGAAGGTGGGCGCGCTGGGCACGCACAATGCGCTCGGGCTGGCGAAGGCCAAGCAGGCCGTATTCCTACTGGCTTCCACCTCGGAGGTCTATGGCGATCCGCTCGTGCACCCCCAGCCGGAAACGTACTGGGGCAACGTCAATCCCATCGGGCCGCGGGGCGTGTATGATGAGGCCAAGCGCTTTGGCGAGGCCATCACCATGGCTTACCATCGCACCCATGGAGTCAACACCAAGATTGTGCGGATATTCAACACCTATGGGCCGCGTATGCGGAGAAACGATGGCCGCGTGGTGCCGGCTTTCATCAAGCAGGCACTCCTGGGCGAGCCGCTCACCCTGTTCGGCGACGGTCACCAGACCCGTAGTTTCTGCTATGTGTCCGACCTGATCCGCGGCATTTATGTCCTGGCGCTGAGTCCGGCGCACGAGCCGGTTAATATCGGCAATCCCCGGGAGATGACCGTCATGGAATTCGCCCGTAAAATCCTGGAACTCACGAAGAGTGTCTCCCCGTTGGAGTTTCATCCCTTGCCGGTGGATGATCCCAAGACCCGCCAGCCGGACATCCGCCAAGCGCGTTCCCTTTTGCGTTGGGAGCCGGAGGTGCCCCTGGAAGAAGGCTTACGGCAGACCATCGCGTATTTTAAGATGTTGCTGAAGTCAAAGGCCTAAGGCAACATAAAATAATGGTCACTTATTAAAGGTGGCGCCAATAAACAAAAAACGGTCTGCGCGAATTGTCGTTTGTCGAGGGCGACAATTGTTTTGAAACATGGTTAGAAAACCCAACATACTCCTGATGATGGCCGACCAATTACGGTGGGACTGCCTTGGATGCATGGGCAATCCCGTCATAATGACCCGGCGCAGAGCGTGATGATTACCGACGCACGGTGGAAGTACGTATATTCGCAGGCTGCGGGTGGCACTGAGGAATTGTATGACCAGGAGAACGATCGCTCCGAATTGTGCAATCTCGCCGCCGATCCAAGGCGCCGGGGCCTTAAGAATGAACTGCGCGCACGTCTGAATGCGATTGCGCGAGAATTGGATGACACGGCCATTTTTGATGGCGCGGAATTGAAAACCAGCGATGCCTATACCTGCGATCCCACGGCCAAGCGTATGATTGGCGGAATGGGGTGGCGATGGTACTGACATTGGCTGAAAACCTGACAAAGTTAGGATATTAGTCCGTACTCGTCTGTACAACACAGCACGACAAGTAATCATATTTCCATTGCATTTGCGGACCAAACAGCGTATCAAAGAACGACATCAGTCATTTGTTCCTGCTGAGTTATTGGTCTGATTAACTTCAATTTAGCAGAAGTACCGATGGGGTTGTCATCCCGCGTGGAGAGGGTGCAGTCCGCATGAGAGCTACACTAATTATATGGGGGCAACCATGATTCTGCAATATGTTCTGCCTGATGGTGAGCAGAAGGAATTTGAGCTGGGCAGGAAGGCTATTACCATTGGCCGTGGGGCTGACGCCGATGTGCGGCTTCCTGACAATCTTGCCTCCCGCATTCACTGCGGGATTTCCTACAAGGATGGCAACTATTTTCTCCGTGATTGTGGTTCGCGCAACGGCACTTTTGTCAACGACAGCTCAATTGAAGTTTACCGGATCAATCCCGGCGACCGCATCCGGGTGGGTGACATGGTCTTGACGGTGGTAGCATCCCCGCGCAAGGGAACGGTAACGGTCCTGCGTGAGCTTAAAGACGAGATGGCCAAGGGCAAAGGCTACCACACGATTCTGCAAGAAATCATCCGGGATGAGAAAAAGCCAGATGATCAGTGACGGCGGAGCAGTGATTAGTTGTCAGTAATCAGTGCGTGCTTCCGGCAGTTGTCATCAGTTCTTTGGCTGGCTTTTCGATTGGCCGTTTTTTTTGCTGTCGGAATTTGACCCACCTTCGCCAGAATGCTTCGGCGTGGCAAGCTGATTACTGATGACGGATGACTGATCGCTGGATTTATCCGTGGGCACCAGGTCGGAGGGGTCTTCATCCTCCGGTTCAACCGTCGTGGCCGAGACCAGTGTGTCGCCCTCGTCCAGGGCAATCAGCCGGACACCTTGTGTGACGCGGCTAATGACGCGGATGTCGCTCACTTTCATGCGGATCATTTTGCCCTTAGCCGTGATCAGCATGAGCGCGTCGTTCTCCATGACCGCGTGCGCGCCGACCACCCGGCCGTTGCGCTCCGAAGCGCGCATCACGTAGATGCCCTTGCCGCCGCGGTGCTGGCCGCGGTATTCTTCGAAGCTCGTCCGCTTGCCATAGCCGTTTTCCGTGCAGACAAAGAACGTGGCCTTGGGATCCACGATTTCAAGGCTCTCCAGCTTGTCGGTTTCCTCCAGGCGGATGCCGATGACGCCCCGCGTGGCCCGGCCCTGGTCACGCAGTTGTGATTCACTGAAATGCAGGCTCATGCCGTTGCGCGTGGCCAGCATCACGTCGTTCTGGCCATTGGTCAGCTTGACGGCGATCAACCGATCGCCCTCGTCAATATTGATGGCGATAATACCGTCCCGGCGCGGGTTGCTGAATTCGCTCAGGTTGGTTTTCTTGACGACGCCTTTTTCCGTGGCCATGATTAGGAATTCGGTTTTGGGGAAATCACGCACGCGCACCATGGCGGCAATCTGTTCATCGCTCTTGAGCTGAAGCAAATTGACGATGGCCTTGCCGCGCGCCGTGCGGCCGGCCTCTGGGATTTCGTACACCTTTTCCCAGTAAACCCGTCCGCCGGAGGTGAAGAACAGGATGTAATCATGGGTGTTGGCCACAAACAGGTGCTCAACGTAATCCTCGTCCTTGGTTTCCATGCCGGCCACGCCTTTGCCGCCACGGCGCTGGGCCTTGTAAGTGCCGATCGGCACCCGCTTGATGTAACCGCCGTGGCTGATCGTGATAATGCAACCCTGGTCGGCAATCAGGTCCTCGATGGCCACCTCGCCTTCGTCGGGCACAATATCACTGCGCCGGGGATCGCCATAGAGTTTTTTGATTTCCAGCAGGTCCTCCTTCAGGATGCCGTAAATCTTGTTTTTGTTGGACAGCAGGTCTTTGAGGTAGGAAATCTGCTTGATCAGGTCCAGGTATTCCGCTTCCAGCTTGTCGCGTTCCAGCCCGGTCAGCTGGTACAGGCGCATATCCAGGATGGCGTTAGCCTGGATTTCCGATAGGCCGAAGCGCTTGATGAGTTCCGCCCGGGCCTCGTCCCGGTTCTTGGCCCCGCGGATGATCTTGACTACCGCATCAAGATGGTCGAGCGCGATCTTAAGGCCTTCGAGGATATGGGCGCGGGCCTCGGCCTTTTCCATGTCGAACTGGATGCGCCGGGTCAGCACTTCAAAGCGATGCTCAATGAAGGCCTGCAGGATCTCCTTCAGGTTCATGACCTTTGGCCGGCCATGGTGGATGGCCAGCATAATGGCGCCGAAGGTTGTCTGGAGCTGGGTGTGCTTGAAGAGGTTGCTCAGAATCACCTTGGGCACGACGCCGCGCTTGAGTTCGATTACGATCCGGATGCCGTTGCGGTCGGATTCGTCGCGGATATCGCTGATGCCGTCCAGCGTTTTCTCCTGGACTAAGCGGGCCATGTTCTCAATCAAGGTGGACTTGTTGACCACGTACGGGATTTCGGTGACAATGATGCAGTCCTTGCCCTGCTTGCCCTCCTCGATGCCGGCGCGCCCGCGCACGCGGATCTGGCCTCGGCCGGTGCGATACATTTCCTCGATGGGCTTTAGCCCGCAGATGATGCCGCCGGTCGGAAAATCGGGCCCCTTGACGTGTTTCATCAACTCGTCCACGGTCGCCTCTGGCTGGTCCACCAGCGTTACCAGGGCATCCACCACTTCATTCAGGTTGTGGGGCGGAATGTTGGTGGCCATGCCGACGGCGATGCCGGTGCTTCCGTTCAGCAGGAGATTCGGCAGGCGTGCGGGCAAGACCGAGGGTTCATCGAGTTCGCCATTATAGTTTTTGACCATCTTGACTGTGCGCTTGTCAATGTCGGCGAGCATTTCCTCGGCAAGTTTCTGGAGCCGGGCCTCGGTGTAGCGATAAGCCGCGGCGTTATCGCCGTCAATACTGCCGAAGTTGCCCTGGCCATCCACGAGCAGGTAGCGCAAGGAGAAGGGCTGGGCCATGCGGACGAGGGTGTCGTAAACCGCGGTGTCGCCGTGGGGGTGGTATTTACCAAGGACTTCACCGACCACGTACGCGGATTTTTTATAGGCGCGGTTGTGGAGCAACCCCAGCTGGCGCATGGCGAAAAGAATCCGGCGGGCGCCGGGTTTCATCCCATCGCGCACATCCGGCAGGGCTCGCCCGATGATCACGCTCATCGAGTAGTCAATATACGAGCGCTGCATTTCATCTTCGATGTCTATGTTCTGAATGATCTCGTTGCGGGCGTACATAAGAATGGTTAATGGTTTCCGCCATAGGCGGACCCGCCTTCGGCGGGAATGGTTAATGGTTGATGGTTAAAGACTAATTACTGATTTTTCCGGATTCTGCATTCTTAATTCTGCATTCTGCATTTCTTCAGATGTCCAAATTGCGGACGTTCAAGGCGTTCTCCTGAATGAATTCCCGCCGGGGCTCCACTTCGTCGCCCATCAACAGGGTGAAAATGCGGTCGGTCTCCACGGCATCCTCCAGCACGACTTTGAGCAGTTTGCGTTTTTCGGGATTCATGGTGGTTTCATAGAGCTGGGTGGGGTTCATTTCGCCCAGTCCCTTGTAGCGCTGAATGTTGCTGATGCCCTTGCGGCCTTCCGTGCGCACCGTATCGAGCAACTGGCGCAGGGATTGGACTGGAATACCGGCCTGATCCTCGCCAATCAACTGGTACGGAGCGGAGGCCTCTTCCGCTTCGGCTTTCACACTCCGGCCTACGGTAAATCCCTTCTTCTCCAAACTGTCCACCAGCCGGACAATCTGCGGCCCGGAATGAATTTCCAGCCAGCGGATGCCGGAGGGTTCGGCTCCATTGGGCTCGTATTCGGTAAAGATCTCCAGTTGGTGCCCGGCGTTCTTTTCCAGGGATTCGCGGAGCTTGGCCAGTTCGTCGTCGGTATAGGCATAATGGGTGGTCCCGTCATTGCGGGTGGTCCCGCCGTTGCCGTTGGTGACGGACACGCGGTATTTTGGGAAGGCCCCTGTCTTGGGATGCCGCCGCTGAAGGAATTCCTCGAAGACAATGCCTTTGCGCTCCAAGTTCTGGGCCAGTTGCTCCAGCTCGGCCAGGATTTCCAGGACGGCCAGCAAATCTTTACCGGCATATGTTTTCTTGGTCCGAACCACGGTCAGGGTCATGTCCTCGGAACCTAACTCAAGCAGTCGGCGGGTCAATTGGGCGTCGGTATCAATGTATTCCTCGCGTTTCTTCCAGATGATTTTATACAGTGGCGGTTGGGCCAGGTATATATATCCTTGTTCGAATAACTGCGGCATCTGCCGGTAGAAAAACGTCAGGAGCAGGGTGCGGATATGGGCGCCATCCACATCAGCATCGGTCATGATGATGATTTTGTGGTAGCGGGTCTTGGCGACGTCAAATTCATCCGTGCCGATTCCCGCGCCGATGGCCGTGATCATGGTGCGGATTTCATTGTTGTTCAGGATTTTGTCCAGACGTGCCTTCTCCACGTTGAGCACCTTGCCGCGCAGGGGCAGGATGGCCTGGAATTCGCGGTTGCGGCCCTGTTTGGCCGAGCCGCCAGCACTGTCGCCCTCGACCAGGTACAGCTCGCACAGGGCCGGATCGCGTTCGGAACAGTCGGCCAGCTTGCCGGGGAGTGAGGCGCTATCCAAAGCGCCCTTGCGGCGGGTCAGATCCCGTGCCTTGCGGGCGGCGATCCGCGCGCGGGAGGCCAGCAGTCCTTTTTCCACGACGCGGCGGGCCACCGGCGGATTCTCCTCGAAGAACGATCCAAGCTCGTCGTTGACAATGGACTCGACAATCCCCTGGGCCTCACTGTTACCCAGCTTGGTTTTGGTCTGACCCTCAAACTGGGGATTGGGGATTTTCACGCTGAGCACGGCAGTCAGCCCCTCGCGGACATCATCGCCGCTCATGGTCTCGCTATCGTCCTTGATCAGCTTGTTGGCTTTGGCGTAGGTGTTGATCGTGCGGGTGAGCGCCGAGCGGAACCCGCTCAGGTGCGTGCCGCCCTCGATGGTATTAATGTTGTTGACGTAAGAGCAGATGTTCTCGGTGTAGGCTTCGGTATATTGCAAGGCGATTTCCACGAACAGGCCATCCCGTTCCTTGGAAAAATAGATGACTTTCGGATTGATCAGGTTCTTGTTGCGGTTCAGGTGCTGGACAAATTCCACAATCCCGCCCTTGAAGCGGAAAATTTCGTCGCGGGGCGGATCCTCCTGTGTCAACCGGATTTCCAC
>VSJD01000298.1 GCA_008636095.1 Kiritimatiellota bacterium
GCCCTTGTTCAGGAACGCCAATTCGCGCAGGCGGGTGGTCAGGATGTCCCACTCGAACTTGGAGGTGGAAAAAATTGTGTTGTCCGGGAAAAAGGTGACCTTGGTGCCCGTGCCCTTGGTTTTGCCGATCTTTTCCAGGGGGGAGGCGGTGACCCCTTTTTTATAGCTTTGGCGATAGACAATGCCTTCACGCCGCACTTCCACTTCCATCCATTCGCTGAGTGCGTTGACGCAGGAAACACCGACGCCGTGCAGGCCGCCGGATACTTTGTAACTCCGATGGTCAAACTTGCCGCCCGCGTGCAGGGTCGTCATGACCACTTCCAGGGCGGGCTTGTGTTCCGTGGCGTGCATATCCACGGGAATGCCGCGGCCGTTGTCGTTAACCGTGAGGGAGCCATCCGCATTTAACGTGACCTGGATGGCAGTGCAGAACCCCGCCAGGGCTTCGTCCACGCTGTTGTCCACCACCTCGAAGACGCAGTGGTGCAACCCGCGGACGGAGGTATCGCCAATATACATGGCCGGCCGTAACCGGACGGCATCCATGCCTTCCAGCACGGTAATGGTGGTGGCATCGTACTTTTTGGAAGCGGTTGCCTTGTCCGCTTCGGATGCGACGGGAACTACGGATTTATCCTCCGTGACCGGCTTTTCGTCCGGGATATTTTTGGGCGTTACGTTTGAGGTGAGTGCTGCCTGGGATGGCGCGGCGACCGGTGCATCGGCCGGGCGCGCTTGCGCAGCTGTTTTTTTCGTCACAACTTCTTCATTGGCAACATGATTTGGTGAAGGCGCCGGCTTGTCCTGGTGCTGAGTATCAGTCTGTTTTTTTGATCGGGGCATAACTATTTTTTCCCTTCACATATAAGTTATGTATTATATGAATACATACCGGAAAAAGCAACTGAAAAGTGAAGAAAAAGTGAAGAAAATTTATCTCAAAACGCTTGCTTTTTTCGCAAACGAACAACGGCCGATGGGCTTGTTCTGCTGAAGGAAAATCAGTTCAAAATCCGTGCGTTCCTCGGCCGATGTTATGAATGGTTCCCTTTCCATAAACCGCGCATCCCCGGCCAGCAGGCGCCGGATGCTTTCAAAATAATCCAGGTGGTCGGTGGCAAGATGGATGCAACCGCGGGGCGTCAAGGTGGTGGCGAGCGCATCCAGGAAGGCGGCGTCAAACAGCCGCCGCCGATGATGCCGGCGTTTCGGCCAGGGGTCGGGAAAAAAAATATAATAGGCGGTAACCGAACCGGGCGGCAATAGATGGGTGACGGTGTAGGCGGCCTCGGCATAGAGCAGGCGGATATTGGCCAGTTGCGCGCGTTGCGCTTTGCGCTCCACTTTGGCCAGCCGCCGCGTTTGCCGGTCCAATCCTAAAAACGACGTCTCCGGGTGCGCGGCCGCGCGGGCCAGCAAAAATCTTCCTTTACCGCATCCCAGGTCCACTTCCAGCCGTTGCGGCGCCCGGTCAAAGGCCGCCGGCAAATTCAACGGAGCGGCCCAGTCGGTTGGCATGATGCGCAAACTGATGGGGACGTACATGCTGTTGTTGTTTTCCACGCGGGATGTGCCCGCGACTCAAGAAATCCCAAGTTCCAAATTCCAGGGAATAGTAAAATTCCAATAAAGACAAAATAAATCCGGGTTTCTTTCCGTTTTTTGCCTTTGCCGTGATTGATTGCATTTCCTTGGAATTTGGAGTTTGGATTTTTTATGTTTTCTTGCAGTTGTTCCGTGAGATTAAGACCTACAGCACGATCGCCAGCAGGCCGACTAGGCCCAAGTAAATACTGAAACCGCGCAACGAATGCCTGCGGAAATAAACGAGGCAAAAATGAATGGCGCCAAGGCTGACCAGAAAACTGACGGTGAACGCGATCAGCATCCGAATCGGTTCAGCCTGGATATGAGCCATCTGCAGGATGTCCCGGATCTGGAACAGGATGGCCCCGGCAATGGCGGGAATGGCCATCAGGAAGGCAAAACGGACGGCTGTTTCGCGTGATTGGCCCGTCAGGATGCCGCCGGCGGTGGTCCAGCCGGAACGCGAGGCCCCGGGTAGAAGCGCCACGATTTGCATGAGCCCGATAGCCAGGGCATCACGGAATCCGACTGGTTTGCCGGAAGGACGAAGCCGCAGATCGCAGAGTTGGAATAACAAAGCCGTGGCGACCATGCTCAGGCCCACGGCGACACTATTGCGTGCCATAACCTCGCTTTCGAGAAATGGCTTGAGCAGGGGGCCGGCCAGTACGACCGGCAAGGTGGCCAAGACCAACAGCCAGGGTAACCGGCGATCGGCGGAGCGTTCCGGACTGTGGAAACGAAAATACCCCGCGACAATGTCGCGCCACGTGCCCAGGAAATAAAGCAGGATGGCCGCCAGACTGCCGGCGTGCAGGACGGTGTCAAAGACCAGCCCGCCATCGTCGGACCAGCCGAACAACTTGCGAATGAGCACCAGGTGCCCGGAACTGCTGACCGGCAGAAATTCCGTGATGCCCTGGACGGCGGCAAGCACGGCCGATTGAACCAAGCTAAGATCGGAAGACATGATGATTTTGTTACCACGTTGGCAGGACGGGGATATAGCCGGGACCACCAATTGCCGTCAGCAGTGAATATGAAGAACTACCATCGGCGGTGAGGAAGAGCCAGTAACCGGTGGCGGACTGGTACACGGCCAGATCGTCGTAACCATCGCCATCGTAGTCGCCGGGGACGGGCGTATAACCGGGCCCGCCGAGCTTGATCCCGTTGGCAATAGCCGCGGAGCGGTGCAATGACCAGATATACCAATTGCCGGTGGTGGACTGGTACACGGCCAGATCGGAGTAGCCGTCGCCATCATAGTCGCCCGAAACCGGGACCATGTCCACACCGCCCCAAAATTTTCCCCAGATAATAATAGTACTGTTGACCAGCGATCCGATATACCAGTAACCGGTCTTGAGGTGATACATGGCCAAATCGTTGATCCGGTCGCCGTCATAATCGCCGGAAACCGGCACGAAGCCGGTGCCGGTGTAGCTGGTACCCCAGACGAGTTGAGTGCACGTGGTGGTGAGAATGTACCAATAGCCGTCCGGCTGTTCATAAAGCGCGGCATCTGAAACCCTGTCGCCGTTGTAGTCGCCGCTGACGGGCGTTAAGCCCGGTCCGCCTAAAAATTCCGACTGTATAATCACGGCCAAGCGCTTGAGCGAGCCAATGCGCCATTCGCCGGTTTGTTCGTTATAAACGTTTGCATCAGACGCCCGGTCGCCGTCGTAATCGCCGTCAATGGGCTTGAACCCCGGGCCACCCCAGACAAAATTGTCCCAGCCCAGCAACATCCAGCGCTTGAGCGAAGCGATACGCCAATAACCGGTGCTTGGATTGAACGTGGCCAAATCCGAGGCGCGATCCCCGTCAAAATCATTGTAAATCAGATGCGTCGCAGCAACCCCGTTAGAGCCAACCGCGCGCGCGATGGTGTTCTGAAGCTGGGTGGGATTATAATCTTGGGCGTGCTGGGTAGGCCTTTCGGCAACAGCCTCGGCCGCCGCATACGTATGCAGTTCCAGAAAGCTGTATTGGTCATCGCCATCGGTATCCACCGCGGGGAGTGTACAACCATTAAGCAGGTAGCCGGTATATAGACCGTAATAATCACTTTCCCAGCTGAGCTCGTCGTAATCGCAGGCGGTCATGAAGGCAATGTTCTGGCCCAATGTTTTGGGAGCGCTCTTCCCTAAACTCTTGAACCGAGCCTGTTGAATGTTGTGGTAATGCTCCATGACCCGTTCCGCAAAGAGCCATTCTACCTCGGGTGAGCCATCCAGCTTGAACATGCCGCCGGAGTAACAGGTGTCAAGGATAATGATCACCTTGGTATCTGTCCGGAATAGCGCCAGGTCGGCCGCCAATTCGGCGTCCGTGAAACTGGCGTCATAGGTGCAAATGAAAGTGTTGGATGGATTGGAGCCCGCAGATTGCCCGCCGTGGCTGGAGTGAAAATAGACCGCCAGATCGCCGGCACTGCTGGCGCTGGCCAAAGTTTGCAGGGCGTTTTGAATCGTTACTTTCGTGGCCTGGCGATCCGTCAGCAAGGTCAAGTTGGTGGAGCTCCACCGGTTGGAGGGATCCCCGAGCATAAAGATATCACGCATGCCGTTGGCGTCATTGGTGCAGCAGTTCAAAGACGAGGGGCCGTAAGAGGGGGAATAGTTGTCAATGCCGACCAGCAGGGCGCGCCGCATTGCGGTCGTCAAGGAGGTGCCGCAATACCCGGAATCGGTATTGCTGAAATTTGTGCTGATGCCATAAGAATCATTCCTGGATTTGGCCTTGTAATAATAGATCACATTTGTGACGACGTTCGCGTCCTGATAGATGATGGTGGTTAGATTGGTGCAGATCAGTACGGAATCATTCGTGCCGTAACTGCGCCATAGGTCGTATCCGTTGGCGCTGGTGACGGCATTCCATGTGATTTCTACAAGGTTGGAATAGATTCCATCCGAGGCATTCAGTCCGGTGGGTGCCGCTGGTTTTTCTAGAGAGCTGGGTCCGCCTATGCATTCCATGGTCAGGGTGTAATGAATGTTCTGTTTGCGGTCATAGGCATCCTTGCAGATGACCGTGAAAGTGCCATTGGTTGCCAGGGTGTTGGTTATTACGGCGGTTACCTTTAACGGAGCTGTGCCGGTTGCCAGACACAAGCCTTCCGGATTGTAAAGCTCAATGACCGGATTGACCTCAGAATCCACCTCGCTCATGGTGACTTGCACGACGTCGCCGCTCACGGCGCTGAAGAGCGCCGCATCCAGGTCGCCCGGCACATTGATCGTTCCGGTTTTGGTTTCGCCGCTGATGATGATGCCCAGGTCAGTGTCGGTCGCCCAGAGCGTGCCGGGTATCTTGATCATTGAAACCGCATAGCGGCCGATGCCGTTTTCGTAATCGTTGCAGACAACCGTATAAATGCCCACGTTGGTCAGGGTGGCCGTGACCTCGGAACAGTAGTCCGGCGGCGGAGGACTGTTGGTGGTCACCAGGTTGCCGTAGGGATCGTAAATCTGGATGCTGGGAACCAGAGCTATGTCATCCTGCCCCATGCGAACCTGGACCGTGCAGCGGTTAGATACGGCAATCGTGGCCACGTCCAGGTCGGCGCCCACATTGATGGTTCCCCACAAGTATTCGCCGCTGTAAATATCCCCGACATCCAAGTCGCCATACGACGGCGGCACGTAAGGCATGCGCAGCATGGAAATGCTGTAGGCGAGTGCGTTGGAATAATTGAGCAGACTCGTGGGCAGAGTGCAATACACGTCAAACCAGCCGGTATTGGTGATAGGCAACTGCAGATCACATACGGTAATATTATTGCTCGTAGCCGCGAGGAGGTTGGTGGTGACTCGATACTTAATCGAAACATCGGGTATCTCCTGTTTTACAGAATCCTCTTCCGCGACCCGGACAATCACGGCGTCGTTGGCAACCGCATAAAAGCCAAATACATGGGTGGGGGTATTTGTGTCTAAACTTCCGCTTTTATATTGGCCCGATTCGATGGGATCCGCCGCGTTACACGTTGCCGCCGCGCAAAGCAGCGCACCGACCAAAAGCCATGCGTGCCGGCCCCGCCTAATTGTTAATTGCATCAGGTTTGCCCCCTCCAAAAAAGGAAAAGCTTCAATTATGCCTTGTGCCTTGTAACTAAGTATGGCAAAAAATAGATTTCGAATCAATCTTATAATGCGAAAAATTCGTGGCCCTAAGGCGGGGCTATTCTACATAATCTGCCCGCCATTAAAACGACTTGCGCTTGCCTTGGGGTAGGGGGCCTGATAGATTGCGAGGCGTTATGCAGATGCCTAAACATGTGATTGCCTCGGTCATTGTCAGCGCCCTGGTTTGGTGGTGGCTACGCTCATCCGCCGCCGCCCTGGCTTGCTTCCTGATGGGCGTTTTCATTGATTTGGATCACATTGTTGATTTTATATACAATAACCGGCGCCATTTCCGGTTTCACCGTTTTTTCGTGGCTTTCGAATTTGAGGTCATGGAAAACATCTTTGTGTTCCTGCATTCCTGGGAGTTTGCCGTGATCTGGCTGGCCCTGCTGTTGTGCGTACCCGACGTCCGCCAGCCGGTGGTACTGGGTTTGTTCGTTGGGTTTGTGACGCACTTAGGCCTGGACAACCTCTTCAACCGGCACGCGCGCTGGGCCTATTTTCTGTTTTATCGCCTGCGGCACGATTTCGTTGCCAAGTATTTTTACGGTGCCCGCGAATACCGTAAACGGCTGAAACACATTCGTTGCCGGGGGTAACCCGATCTGCGCGTAAACGCACAGATCGGGAATGGTTAATGGGGGATGGTCAATGGAAAATGGTCGATGTAGCCTGATCGTTTCAAAGTTTATCCGATTCTATGGCGGGTTATGAACGATGGTTGCGATGACAGGGCGCATGGTTTTGCTTCATCAGGGTCGAGTCATTAACCATCAAGCATTACCCATCGACCATCATCCGCGCGTTGCTACGCGCGGATTCAGGGGATAATCGGAATCTTGTATTGTGCGGTCATCTGGCTATAGTGTGTCCCAATTCGAAAAGGTCTTCGAATGGGAAATCCGAAGTTCTAATATCGAAATCCGAAACAAGTTCAAAAATCCAATGGGGAAATGTTCGAAACTTGGCTGCATGTTGATCTTTTTTTATAATTCTGCGCTTTGGCCATTTGATATTGTTTCGGATTTCGATATTTGAACTTGCGGCTTTTGCCGCGTTAGGAAGGATTCAATACAATGAAGCTATGGGGATGGATGGTGGTAATCGTATTGATCGGCATGCAGTCCGTAGCGCCGGCCCAGGTGCGGGTCACCAAGGCGATGAACGAAGTTTCGTCGCTGGATATCTCGCAATTCGTCGGCCAGTCCGGTGGCGCGCCGACCGTATTTCGACAGACTTTGGAAGCGGACTTAAAAGCGTCCGGCTGGTTCAGCCTGGCTGGTGGCGGGCGCGCCGAATTTTCGTTGCTCGGCGAGGCGGCTCTTGTCCGTGCCGGCCTGGAAGTCCGTTGTGAAGCCTATAATGTCGCCAGCCGCGAAAAATTACTCGGCAAGACCTATAACACAAACGCAACGGACCGCGAGGTGCGCCGGTTGGCCCACAAAGTGGCCGATGACATTGTTTTGGCGCTGACCGGTCATAAAGGCATGGCGTCTACGCGTATTCTCCTGATCGGGAACCGCACGGGCAAAAAAGAGGTGTATTTGTGCGATGCCGATGGGCAGAATCTTCGGCAATTGACCCGCGACAATACGATTAGTATGGCGCCGAAATGGTCGCCGGATGGCAGTCGTTTCGTGTACACCTCGTTTCGTTCTCATTTCCCTGATGTGTACCTGGTGAACCTGGATACGGGCGACCGCAAGTGTATTGCCAATTATCCCGGACTGAATGCCAGCGCGGCCTTTTCACCGGATGGACGCGAGGTGGCGTTGATTCTTTCCAAGGACGGTAACCCGGACCTTTATATCAAGAACCTGGCCGGCGGGACTCTCACGCGCCTGACGAACACCAGCCGTGCGGCTGAGGCCAGTCCGGCCTGGTCTCCCGACGGGCGTCAGATTGTTTTTGTTTCGGACCGGTCCGGGACCCCCCAGCTTTACGTCATGGATCGTTCCGGTGGCGAGCCTCGGCGGTTGACCAGTCGCGGTTCGCAGAATGTGGATCCCGACTGGGGCGCGAACGGGTATATCGCGTATTGCAGTTATATTGGCCGTGTCTACCAGGTCTTTGTCATGAATCCGGCCACGATGGAGTTCAAGCAGGTTACGCGGGAGGACGCTAATTATGAAGACCCGTCCTGGGCGCCCGATGGACGGCACATCGTGTGCACGCGGACAGCGAATTACCGGTCGCGTATTTTTATGGTTGACACACTGGGCGGTTCTTTAATACCTTTACTGCCGGAATCTGAAAGAGGGGATTGGGTTGCCCCGAATTGGTCGAAACAATAGGGTTATAAAACTACAAGGAGGTACGAAATGAGCAGGAATTTATGGTTTGGGATGCTCGTGGTGGTGTTGGTTTGCGCGCTATGCACAACGGGATGTCGGCGGAAACCCAAAACGTCAGCAATCGGTAATGACAACATCGGTGGTATCACCGGGAGCGGCCAGGGCTCCGAACAGGGGCTTTCTTCCCGTCCGGAAGGCGGCATGGACGTGCTGGCGGTTAAATTTGAAAACGTGCTGTTCGATTACGATAGCGCCCAGATTGGCGAGGCTCAACGCGCCAAGGTCGAAGCGGTCGCTGATTTCTTGAAGAAAAATGCCAGGACTGGCGCACTGGTGGAAGGTAATTGTGACGAACGCGGCAGTGCCGAGTATAATATGTCGCTGGGCGAGCGCCGTGCGCTGGCCGTGCGTGCCTACCTGGTCGGGCTGGGCATTGATGGCGCAATTATTCAGACCAAGAGCAATGGCAAGGAAAAGCCCGTTGCCATGGGGCATGATGAAGCCGCCTGGAGCTTGAACCGCCGTGCGGAATTTGTGCTCTTCAACCAGTAATCTGAATAATGGTCAATGGAAAATGGCCTGCCTGCAGCGCTATGCGCAGCATTGCGGGCAGGTTGATGGTTAATGGAAGATGTTGCCTTTTTCCATATGGAGTGATCAAGTTCGGATCAATCATTAACCATTGACCATTAAACATTCCCGCCGAAGGCGGGTCCGCCTATGGCGGAAACCATTGCTTATGATGATTCCATTGGCTTTCTTCGGGAGTTCCATGGGGGCGGGTGAAATTATCCTGATCCTCGGGGTTGTCCTTTTGTTGTTTGGAGCAGAACGATTGCCTGCCATGGCCCGCTCCCTGGGAAAAGTCCTGGAGGATTTTCGCCGCGCGGCCAGGGATTTAACGCATGATCTTATGGACAGTCAACATCCGCCGCAAGTATCCGAAACTCCACCCCCTCTGCCACCTCCTTCTAAACTGCCCTCTGATGAAAGAAAAGGATAGCCTGATGACCGGTCAGCCCGGCGGACATGATTCATGAGCACACCCGGGGACATGGTCATCGAGTTGAATTTTGTGCCGGAGTGGGCGCGGCGCCCCGCCGATCAGAGCGCCTATGCGCGGTTTGAGGATCGCCCGCGTGGCCGCGGTCGCGATCGCGACCAGGATAGACGTCGCCCGGGTGATAAATCCGGATACGCCGATCAACGGCGAATGGGGACGGAATCGGGCGGGAAAAAACGCGGCGGTTTGGGCGCGCCGCGTCCGTTCCGCGCGGCGCCAGGGTCCTCACCCTCCGAAAGCGATCGACGCCAAGAACGCCTGCCCCAGGGCGGCCAAGGTTCCGACAATCGGCCGCCACCCATCGAAGTGACCTTCATTCCCGAACGCCGGGGCCTGAAACCGCTGGTCGCCCGGCTGGCCCGCTCGGGCCGCGCCTATCCGCTGTTTGAAGTGGCGACACTGTTTTTGAGTAAGCCGGATTTTTATGCCGTCAAACAGGAAGTGATCCCTGGCGCCGCCGACGCGGAATCGGTTTTCCTCTACCAGTGCGCCGAATGCAAGGTTGTTTTCCTGGATCGAAACCGGGCTGTGGCCCACGCGTTGAACAAACATATGGATCTTTTTTATGCCCGGGAAGAGACGCAAAACGATCCGCCCAAGGGGGCGTTCATGTGTGTGGCACGCTGTAAGCTTTCGGGTGAACTGCTGGGTCCGCCGAATTATCATGAATTCAATGAACGGGTCCTGGAACTGCATAGCACGCGGTTTGCTTCGATGTCGCTGGACGCCTATCGCCGGCAGATTGTCAATGAAACGGATCCGGCGTTGATCGAACAGTGGAAAAAGGAGGCCTGCCGCCAGATCGTTTATCGCACCTTGCGTGTGGCTGAGCCGTTGACCTTCAAGCGTCGCAACCAGGTGGAGGCCCATTTCCTGGAACATTATGCCCCGACTTTGATCTGGAAAGGGCGTAGGTTTGTCACGCCGGGCGTGGCCTGCCGGGATCTTGAGGATCCCCACATGCGCCGGGTAGTCGAGGAGTCCTGGGCGCATGAAAACCAGTTCCCGCTGAAAATGGCGGTTTCGATCCAACCGGCTTTTCGGCACTTGGGACTGCACATGTTTAAGGCCTCCGGCAAAGCGACCTTTGTCACGGCGATTGTGCCTCATCCCATTGATCCTTTGCAGGCCGCCGATGGCATTCGACGGATTTTGGAATGCCTGTGTGCTCACCCGGGTGTCAGCCGCCAGGAGCTTGTGATGTTACTTAGGCCGGACACCGCGCCGGGCGCCATGCCGGACGCGCCGGAAGTGGCGGCCACGCCAGAAGTGGTGGCCATTCTGCATGCCCTGCGTTGGATGTTGGAAAAAGGACATGTCATCGAGTTTTACAACGGTACGCTGGCCATTCCCTATCGTAAACCGGAGAGCGCCAAAGCGGATAAAGCCGCACAGCCGGTGATCCATCCGCGCACAACAACGCGCGTATGATGGGCAACGGAAAAAATGGTTAATGGATGATGTTTTCCGCCATAGGCGGACCCGCCTTCGACGGGAATGGTTCATGAATAATGTTCAATAGTGAACAACTCAATCCCGACGAAGCCAAGTCGTGTGTTGTGTCAGGCCGCATTAACCATTTGCCATTTACCATCAACCATATTCCATGAACCATTCCCCATGAGTGCTATCCACTTAACTTGTCCGGCCTGCGGGCGACTTCAAACTGTTGCGGAGTTTGTCGAGGAACCTGTAATGGCCTGCCCGGCATGTGGGCAGGCGCTGGTCCTGATGGAACGGAAACCTGGGAACCCCGGCTTGGAAGTGAAATGGCGCGAGCCGCTGCGTTCGCACGAACAGGCGGCCCATGCGGATGCGCCGGGATCGGCGGACAATGTGCCCGGCTTGCCTGCGTTGGTTGCGCGGCGTTCGGCAAGCATGGCGCGTGATACCCATTGGGCTCAAGCGCATGCGCTGAGAGTCTGGCTGAGCGCCCTGATCTTTCTGGTGCTGGCGGGGGGGCTGGCTTATATCCGGTTTTACGGCGGTTGGCCGGGCATGCCTCTGGAAACGCTGAAATCGTATGGCATGCTGGCAATCGCGGCCGCCTACCTGTTTGTTATTGGCCTGGCCCTGCGGGACAATATGTTTGACGGTTTGCTTGCCATCGTGGTTCCCTTATATCCGTTTTACTACCTGTTTTTTTCTTCCAGTGCCTTGTTTACACGCGCGCTGGTCGGTGCGTTGCTGGTGGCCTTTGGGTATGACACTCTGCTATATCTCCAGGGGTGGGCTGGCGTGGTATCCGATGCCGTCCATCATTGGATTCAACGCGTGTGACCAGTCATGTAATGTGATCTAATGCGGGCTGTGCCGCACCAAGTATGCTGTTTTCCCGGAAGTGTGGCGAATTCGATCACGCTGCCGGGAATAATACATCAAACTTGAGTTGCGGGCATAGTGCACGTTGGTATGTTGCCAGAAATGCCATGTCAAATCTCGTTAAAGCCTACATCAGTCGTGCCGCCTTGCGGCATAATGTCGAGGTGTTGAAAGCCGCCGCCGCCGGCACACCTCTATGCGCCATAGTCAAGGCCAATGCCTATGGACATGGCGCGGTCCTCGTGGCCGAAGCTTTGTCGGGCATGGGTATCGCTTTCTGGGGCGTGGCCACGATAGCGGAAGCCCTGGAACTGAGAAAGCACGGGATCCGCGAACCGATCCTGCTGTTGCGTCCGCTTGAGCTCTATGAACCGGTCAGTGATGCAGCGGAAGCCAGCGACGCTTTGCTGGAAGCGGATATCCGGCCGACCATCGTCGGCGCGGAAGGAATCCGTCTGCTGGCCCAGCGCGCCGCGTATCGGCGGATAATTCCCCGTGTTCACCTCAAAGTGGATACCGGCATGGGCCGTAGCGGATGCCCCGCTGATGACGCGGTCGAGTTGGCCCTGTTATTGCGCGCGAGCCCGTTTCTGGAGCTGGAAGGTATTTACAGCCATTTTGCCTGTGCGGATGAACGTGTTCTGGATTTTACCCGCCGGCAACAGGCAGTCTTCCAGGATGTCTTGGAAAAACTTGCGACGCGCGGCGTGCGCATCCCGATCCGCCATCTGGCCAATAGCGCGGCCATTTTCAACCTGCCGGAGGCGCGGCTGGATATGGTCCGCCCGGGCCTTGCGCTTTATGGATACGGCGGCAAATATATCCGGGGTTCCGAGCGTCTGCGCCCATCGTTGCGGCTTGAAGCGCCGGTGATTACGACCAAATGGATCCCGACGGGCGAAACCTGCGGTTATGGCCGCATATTTACCGCGCGGCGGAAGACGCGCATTGGTCTGTTGCCGTTAGGGTATGCCGATGGGTATAACCGCCGTTGGTCCAATGCCGGCCAAGTTAGTTTTGGAAATCAGCTGATCCCGGTCATTGGCCGTGTCAGTATGGACCTGACCATCCTGGATTTGACGGATGCGCCGGACGCGGTGGTGGGAAGTCCGGTCTGCGTCGTCAGTGATCGTCGGGATGATCCGCATTCCGTGGAGTCCATGGCGGAGCGTTTGGACACCATTCCGCACGAAATCACCTGCGCGCTCGGGTCGCGGGTGGAACGCGTGCTGACCGCATAGCCCGTATATTTCACGCCAAAGCGTGAAATGTTCGGGATAGCCGCCTGGGCTGAATTCAGCCTGGGCTGAATTCGGAATTGACATGGACGTCAAAACATGCCATTTATATATTTAATTCTGTGATCGGCAGATGGGTGCGGCAGGTAATCCCTCTGTTACGTAAGGGGAGACGATTGCAGGCTTCAATGCCGTCATTCCCGCGAAAGCGGGAAGCCTGTATCAGTATTGAATATTTCTGGATTCCCGAGCCTACTCCGCTGAAGTAAAGCCTTCTGGCTACGAAGGCCGGGTCGGGTCGGGAATGACAGAAAATATTCAGCCCCCCGTAAGAGGGGTTACTGCGGCAAGTGTTTTTCAGGAGGCAGTATTTGTGGCTTATCTCATGGGCATGTCAGGATCGGTCAAGGGTCAGAAATTTGAGATCCGCAAGGATCGGATGACCATTGGCCGGAATCAGATCAACGACGTGGTGCTCGCGGATGAGGCCGTCTCGTCCCAGCATTGCTATGTGACCAGGCGGGGAGAACGCTATGTTCTACATGACCTCAATTCCACCAACGGAACCCTTCTGAACTTTGAACGGATCACGGACGAAGCCGAGCTCAAGTCCAAACACATGATTCAGATCGGTTCTTGTGAATTCATGTTTAACGGTGATTCCGAGGAGGGCGCCGGGGCGTCCACTGCCTCGGTAACGCAGGTGGTGGTGGATGTGGGCCGGCCGGTGATCAATCCGACTTTTTTCGAAAGTGTCTCGCCCTTCGGTACGCGCCGAAAAAGCAACCGGAATCTATGGTTAGTGGTGTTTGTTGTCATCGGCCTGGCCGCCCTGGCCAGTCTCTTGGTTTTCCTGGTCCAGATTGTCAAGTAACCCCGATCTGCGCGTAAGCGCGCAGATCGAGAATGGTTAATGGTCAATGGTTCATGGGGAATGAACCCAGTTGAGCTGAGTTGGATTTGCGGCAACCGTATAGTTCGTTGCTATCCATTGAAACCGGCGACCATAATGAACGTATCGCAGTGTTCTTCATTAACCATGCGCCATCGTCCATTAACCATTCCCGCAGGGAACTGATGATTCGTTCGCGGCATGCGCTCACGCTGATTGAACTGTTGGTGGCCATGGGTATTGCGGTGTTACTGGCCGCCGTAGTGTTCGCGATCTATGCCGGTGTGCTTCGCACGCTCGATTCCCAAAGCCGCTGGCGCGCGCACGCGTATCCGGTGGCGGCTGCGCTCAATGCGCTGAAGCTCGATTTATCCAGTGCCGTGATTCCTTGGGGGACAACCAATTCGCCGTTTGTGCTTGCCCCTTCCCTGGATGGCACCGACGGGATCAAGCTCCATTTTTTTACGGCCATGCCTGTGAGCGCCGAACCACGCAACGTGGCGCAAGTTTATCCCGCCGAAGGCAGGACACGGGACCCCGCCCAGTGCGGGGCGAGCATTCGCGCCTATGCTATTCGGGAAATATATTATACCCTGTCGGCGTCCAATGCCGTGGGAACGAATGGCGCGTCACCCCGCGCCACGAGTGGCTTGATCCGTGCTTGGGCCGCCTTCCGCATAGACGCGGCGGGCGGTGCCGACGACTCGGCCGGTGCCGACGACTCGGCCGGCATTGCGTCCAATAGGGACATCTGGGAAAACATTTGCGCGGTCCGGCTGGAAGTCTTTGATGGAAAAAGCTGGACCAATACATGGGGCGGGGGGACGAATGCTCTTCTGCCCCAGGCGGCACGCGTGATGCTTACGGTGGGGGACAAGTCCGTCAGCCGGCGGACCGCCGCCGAAGTTCTGATCCCGGCGGGCCATCGCATTGCACCGCCGAAAAGCCGGAAATTAAAAACCAATTAGCCACAAAAAGCACATAATTCACAAAAGTGCTTCGTGAGGTTGTTTTTATTGCGTGCGCTTCCTTCTTTTCCGGACTGGCGTCCGTCATCCGGCATCCAATGTGCTATTTCTGCCCCTCGGCCTCGATCTCCGCTTTTAGCCGTTCCACCTGGTTTTGCAGGGCCGGCTGAAGGGATGCGGCCGCCAGCGGCAGGGCTTGGGTTGCAAGGTCACGGGCGCGAGCGAGCTGACCGCTCTCGAATAAACTGCGCGCCGCCCGATAGTAGCGATCCGTGGCCGACAAGTTGTTACCGGCGTTTTCATAGGCGTGTCCCGCCTGATCCAGTGCGTTGGCCATGTCGATATAACGTCCGGCCTCCTGCCAGTACTGGGCGGCGATATCATATTGAAGCGCGGCGGCCTGTGGATTCCGCTTCAGCATCTGAATGCGGGCCCGGGTTAGCGCCGTCTCCGCCCGGATGTCGGTCCCGCTTGCCTTGAGTTGCTTGGGAGCGATGGCGGCCAGTTCGGCTTCTGCGTCGTCAGCCTGGTCTTGGTCGCACAACAGCTCAGCCAGCAGGAGGTGCCATTGGACACGGATGGCATCGTTCGGGCCACTTACTTTCGCGGGTTTTTTCAGTTCCGCACGAGCCAGGCTCGTGGCTTCCCGCGAGCGTCCCTGGGCAAGGGCTATTTTGGCTTCCAGCAAGGGCAGTTCCCGGCAGGGAATACCGGCACGCTGAAATTCCAGCCGGGCCTCATCTAAGCAGGCCAGGGCCGCGTCATACTTATGAAGCGCCGCCAGGCAGGCGGCCAGATTATACGCGTTGCGGGCAATCTCCGCGGGTGAATCCATGATCCGTGCGCGCTGGAGGGCTTTCTGGTAATAGATGGCCGCTTTTTCCGCAGAGCCGGCCGCATAAGCGCCGCGTGCCACGGCCACGTTGCGCTCAATTTCCGGATCGGTACGAACGACTTTTGGCGGTGTTGAACACCCCGTGGCAATCATGACCAGGACAGTAAAGAGGAAACAACCACGGATTACCCCGCTCGGAGCGGGGCGAGCACGGAGGCTTGCCACGCCAAAGGCGTGGGCACGGATAAGTGAAAATATGGATGTTTTCTTTGATCTCATCCGTAAAATCA
>VSJD01000323.1 GCA_008636095.1 Kiritimatiellota bacterium
GCATACCTGATGTTTTTTGTCTCCCAAATCCATCCCGATCGTGATACCTTTTTTCATGGCTGGTCTCCTTATGCGTTATGGCCTACCAAGGCCGTTTTAACTTTGAGCGTGATTATATCACAGCTCGCAGATAGGGAGATCAGCCTTCTCATTTAACCTTTGCGGTTTCATGCTTTGGGCAGACCCGCCTCTGGCGGGAAATAATCTGAATATTTTTCATGAACTCCGACTGCATTTTTTGCAAGATCGTGGCGGGTCAACTGCCCTCCTGCAAGGTATATGAAGATGCTGACACGCTGGCCTTCATGGATATCGGCCCGATTGTCCCCGGCCACACGCTGGTCATTCCCAAGCTACATGTTGATCCGTTGACGGCGGTACCCCCCGCAATCCTGCAAAAGCTAATCCTCGTGGTACAGAACATTGCGAGGGCCCAGTTCAGCGCTTTCAAGGCCGACGGGGTCAACGTGATGCAGGCCAACGGTCGGGCAGCCGGACAGGTGGTGCCCCATCTGCATTTTCACGTAATTCCCCGGTTCGCCACCGACGGCCACCACTGGAACTGGAAGCCGCGCACCTATGCAAAGAGCGCGGAAATGGGTGCACTGGCAGAGAAGATCAAGGGCGCCTTGGCCGATCGAGCATAGCCGCAAAAAGGCGCAAAAAGCACAAAGAAAGATTTTTTTCGCCCGCGAACCACGCGAAAGGAACGCGAAATATGATTCTTGGGATAATTCAAATCACTTTTAACTCGTTTACCGATCTATTTATATAAAATTAAAATCAGATCCTGTTCGTGTTCCTTTCGCGTGGTTCGCGGGCAATAGTCTTCATTCTGTTTTGCCATCGTGTTTAGCGGATTAATTTTGCGCATTTTTGCGGCTAATATTGGTTTATCCCATGCGAAAAATCACCTTTGAAGAAGCCGTGGCACAGATTTTGAAGGAAGATCCTCGTTACGCTCCGGAGGCCTATCATTTTATCCGGGAAGCGCTGGATTTTACCACCCGGTCGCTGAAAAAACCAACGGAAGGTACGGGGCGCCATGTAAGCGCCGCCGAACTGCTGGAAGGCATCCGTCAGTACGCGCTCAAGGAATATGGTCCCCTGGCCATGACGGTGTTACAATCCTGGGGTATCCGGCAATGCGCGGACTTCGGCCAGATCGTGTTCAACCTGGTTAACAAAAAATTTTTGGGTAAAACCGATGATGATTCCGTACACGACTTCGACCGCGGTTATGATTTTGCAACCGCATTCCGCACGCCGTTTGCGCCGGTGAAGAAGAAGAAATGCAGATCCGCACCCCAACGGGGTGCCACGTCATAGCCCAGGGTGCAACCCTGGGATTGTGAAACGGAAAACGCAAAAACCCCGCACCCGCCGGGGTGCATGCGGATGGTTTTGGGTTCAAATTCCCAGGGTTGCACCCTGGGCTATGATCCTGCGTCGCCAGAGGCTATGCAGGATACGTGTTGGACGCCGTTGGCGTCCCAAAAACGACAAACAAAATGCAAACATTACGTTCTTGGTTCGGTGTCCGGTCCCTGCTTCGCTCGTGGAGCTACGCAGGGCAGGCCGTCGTCTGTCGTCTGTTGACTCTGACATTCTGCATTCTGCATTTTGCATTCTGCATTTCCGCCTGTGCCACGGTGCAGGCAGAGGCCGCTCTCGATCAGGTTGCAACCGGCGTGAACCGATTCGTGCTGGATAATGGGCTGATCGTGCTCACGCGCGAGGATGCCAGCGCGCCCGTGGTGTCCATCCAAATCTGGGTCGGCGCCGGCGCCGTGCACGAGCAGGAATTCCTGGGCGGGGGCCTTTCGCACCTGATCGAACACATGATTTTCAAGGGTACCCCGAAGCGGCCGCCGGGCGACATCAGCCGGACCATCAACGACCTGGGCGGTACGATTAACGCTTACACCTCCCTGGATCGCACGGTTTTCCTGGTGGATATCCCGTCCGCGCACTGGTCAACCGGCCTGGCCGTGCTGGCCGATGCCGTGATGAACGCTTCCTTCCCGGACGACGAATGGCGGCGCGAGAAAGACGTTATCCGCCGCGAAATGGCCATGGGCAAAGACAACCCGGAACGGCGGGTATCCGAACTCCTGTGTCAAACGGCCTACAGTGCGCATCCCTATCGGGTTCCCGTAATCGGCTACGAGGATATTTTCAAAACACTGACTCGCGCCGATCTGCTTGCCTTTTTTCGCCGCCATTACATGCCCAACAATATGATCGTATCCATCGTGGGTGATGTGCGCGGGGCCGACGTCCGCGCCGAGGTCCAAAAACAGTTTGCCGATTACCCGCGCCGTGCTTATCCACCGGTGGTCCTGCCCTCCGAGCCAAAGCAGATCGGCCTGCGCACCGCCCGCCAGACGGGCGCCTGGACTGTTGCGCGCCTGGAATGGGCCTGGCACACCGTGCCCTTGAGCCATCCTGACGCGCCGGCCCTGGATCTGCTGGCGGCGATCGTCGGCCAGGGGCGCAGTTCGCGCCTGGTCCATGCAATCAAGGAAAACCAAAAGTTAGTCTCCCAGATTGAGGCTTGGTCGTTCACTCCCCGCGAGGCCGGCCTTTTCGGCATCAGTGCCGTGTTCGATCCGACGAACGAGCCGGCATTAGCCCTGGCACTGGAAGGGGAAATTGCGCGCTGGACAACCACGCCGTTCAGCCCGGAGGAAATCGAAAAAGCGCGCCGGCAGATGCTGACCGGGACGCTCAGCGCATTTCAGACGATGCACGGCCAGGCCGACCAATTCGCCTCGGGCGAATTTTATACCGGTACGCCCGCTTTCTTCCAGGTATACCTGCGTCGCCTGCGCGACGTAACCCCCGTATCCCTGGCCGGCGTTGTGCGCCGCTACCTGACGCCGGATAACCTGACCAAGGCAGTGCTTCTGCCCGCGGAGGCCGGACGACGGACGGCGGACGACAGACCGGAGGACGGAGGTCAGAGATCAGAGGTCAGAAATCAGCAAACATCGAACATCCAACATCGAACATCCAACGCCGAAGGTCTGAAGATAGATGCCGGACCGAACGCCGAACACCGAACACCGAACACCGATGTTCAGAAGACGATCCTGGCCAGCGGACTGGTCCTGCTGACGCGCGCGGACCACAAACTGCCCTTTGTTGATTTTCAGGTAGCCTGCGGCGGCGGCCTGTTATTTGAAAATGAAAGCAATAACGGCATTTCATCCCTGATGGCCGAGTTGATGACGCGCGGCACCGCGCGGCGTTCAGCCCAGAAAATTGCCGGGGTGGTGGAATCCCGCGGCGGAAGTCTTGCGGCGTTTGCGGGGCAAAATAGTTGTGGTCTAAAGGCGCGCTGTCTGAAGGAAGACGCCGGGACTTTTATGGACCTGCTGGCGGATTGCCTGCTGAATCCCGCTTTTGCGACAGACGAAGTGGCAAAACAAAAGACGATCCAACTGGCCGCGATTAAACAACAGCGCGAATCACCCATGTTCCTGGCCCAGGAAGCTCTGCGCCAGGTCCTGTTCCCGGGGCATCCCTATCGCTTCAGCCCCGAGGGTACGTTCCCCTCGGTCCAGGCATTGTCCCAACAAGCTTTGCGGGACTATCATGCCAAAACGGTGGTAAGCGGCAACGCCGTACTGGCCATCTTTGGCGACATCACAGCGGACGACGCCCGCGCCCTGGCCGAGCGGTTTTTGGACCGGTTTCCCGCGAGAGTGCGTCCGGCACTGGAACACAAAGCAAGCCAGCCGATTTTGCCTCAGCAGGTGACCCGCACAGTCCCCAAAGCGCAAACCATCATATTAACCGGGTTTCCGGGAATTGATTTAAAAGATCCCCGCCGCGACGCGTTAGATATTCTACAGAAAGCCATGAATGGACTTTCCTCTGATCTTATGATACGCATTCGGGATGAAC
Organism: Kiritimatiellota bacterium; assembly: GCA_008636095.1. GTDB lineage: Bacteria > Verrucomicrobiota > Kiritimatiellia > JAAZAB01 > JAAZAB01 > VSJD01. Next base: position 3,913 of record VSJD01000323.1, read on the forward strand.
AGGGCCTGGTGTATTACACCGGCGTTATGCAAAGAGCGGGTTTGGAACCGGGATTCCTGGCCCTCTATGCGGGCACGCATACGGGCGCGGTGGACCGTGTTCAGGGCCTGATGCAGGATGAAGTCCGGCGGGTAACGACCCAGGGCCTGCGTGTCGAGGAGTTTGAGCGCGCCCGGGCGCAACTCATCGCCGATCATCAGCAAAGCCTGCAACTGAACGGGGAAATCGCCCTCGAATGCGCCCTCAACGAGTTATACGGCCTGGGCTATGGCTACAGTTTTACATTGGAACAGCGCCTGCGGGCCTTGACGCCGGAAGACGTGCGCCGGGCCGCGGCGACGTTGCTGACGCCGGAGAAATGTGTAAACGTTGTGGTGCGACCGGACAAATCGAATGCAGAATTAAGAATGCAGAATGCAGAATGAATACAGGAACCTTTCTGCTTTGTTTCCACGAGTCAATTTAAGGCAAAACATTACGCTTAACAATCGCCGATTTCCGCGTTAGCGGATGCTATCGTGTGTCGAATTCGGGTGTCCGCGGAGTGGACTTCGGAAAAACAAGGCAAGCTTGGGCTGGATGCGGGTGCGCCGCGCGCAGCGCTATACTCGTGTATGCGCAAGCGCGGGAAACCCGCAGGCAGCCCAAGATCGCCGCAGCTTTTTTCGAACCGAATTCGATCACACTGCCCGGAATGAAACATCACCATTCGAAAGGAAGCCAACAATGAACGAAGCCAAGCCTGATATCAACAAGGTCCTCTTCATGCACCTGGTCTCGATGCTGGCAATGTCGGCGATTCAGCAGATGGGCAAGCTGGTGGATCCAAACACTGGCAAGTCGGAAATTAACCTGGAGGCCGCCCAGGCCACGATTGACATGCTGGACATGTTGGAGGCCAGGACGCGCGGCAATTTGGACGCCGAGGAGACCAGACTGCTCAAAGACACGCTGATGAGCCTGAAGATGAATTATGTGGAAAGTAAGGATCGGAAGTCAGAAGTCAGAGGTCAGAGGTCAGAGGTCAGCAGTCAGAAATCAGGTGGAAACGGAACAGAAAAGCAAACGCCCAACATCGAACATCCAACATCGAACGCCGACCTGTCCACCGAAGCCCGAAGGGCGAAGGCGGAAGGTCAGGAAAAAAGCGATCCGAAGTCAGCAAGCGCAGAAGAGGACAAGACGCCGAAGTATCACAAGAAGTACGAATAAAGCGTTCTTGGTTTCGTATAACGAAGGTCTGGCCTCTGTCGTCAGGTAGGCTGTCTTCTCCGCTCCAGCATCCTTCTGATCAGGGATGACCTCTGATTTCTGACCTCTGACCTCTGATTTCAGTTCGCCACCGCGCTCACGTCGGCTTCGTTGCCGGCGGCCTCGACGAATGTGGCTTTCATGGAGCGGCTCGTTAACGTGGTTGCGGTGGAGAGCGTTCCCTGCAGGACACCGACGAGCGTCACATTGTACCCCTGCGAAACGCCTGTGGCACTGAACTGGGCGATCACTGGTCCGGTGGTCGGCAAAATGACGTCGGGATCTTTGGCATCAATCGGCAACCCGCCCGTGGTTCGCACGGTACCCATGGTGCCTTCATACATGGCGCCGTTGCTGTCCGTGATCTGAAGCTTATTGCCTGTTTGATACACTATGAACGAGTAAATGGCATTCCCATGATTGCCTTGAATAGGAGTTACGATTGCATACTGATAAGTGGCCAGAATCTGGGTGCCGCTGGCCAGCGGCGCCGGGAAGTTCAACGCCCAGGCCCGGGTGCTGTAATTGAATGTACCGGTTGTGCCATCGGCCGGCGTGACCGTAAGCGAAACCGTGTCGGCCGTGGTACCGGCCGTGTCCGTGAAACGATAACCGCCGATAGTGAAAATGGTCAGCGACCCGCGTACGGGCGTATACCCGGTCTGTCCGTTAAAGGCCGTTGTCGAGCCATCCCCGGTGGCCAGTAACTCGTCCGAAGCCGTATTGGTGACCGGCGCGGTCCCGGCGCCGAACTGGCGCACGAGCACATTGCCATCCGAGGCCTTGTAGGAACCGCTGAAGTCCACCCAGTTGCCGCTGTCATCCCACGAATCCACCCCGCTGCCCGCCGTCCATTCGCAACCGGTAAGGACACAAAGGCACAGGCTTAATGTGAGCCATGATATGAGTTTGGTCATGATGTAATTCCCCTTGTTATTTAGCAAATCCGAAATCCGAATATCGAAATTCGAAACAAATTCGAAATTCGAAATAATGAAAACCAACCCTGAAAACCCGATCTAATCACTGCGATTTTCGAAGAATGGCACCGAAGATATTTGTTAACTCACGGGCGTCCTGAGTCAACACCTGGCGCTCATTATCAACCGCCGCGCTATTTCCCGTATTGATCAGACGCAACCAATACGAACTTTCCTTGGCTTCTTTACGGGATATTTTAATACGCATCAAAAAGTCTTTTTTGCTCAACGCCTCATTGGCTTCGATATAATTTGCGCCAACAGAACCAGAGGCATTAATCAACTGCCGGGTATCTTCCTGATTGGCAATCCCACGCGGCAACTTTGCAACAAATGTGCGCACACTTTGAGCAAACAGGAAGGTGCGCTCTTCCAAGTCATAATGTTTTGGATTTTGGGATTCCACATTCGAATTTGTTTCGGATTTCGATATTCGGATTTCGGATTTGCTAAACCTTGCCCGCCTGGGCAAGGTTTAGCGTCCCTTCAAGATCGGCAACGCACCCGGCCAGCCAAAGCGGCCTTCGTAGTAGGCGCCGCTCATGCAGAGGATATACCACATGCCGGTATTCGTGTCATAAACCGCCACGTCCGTGCGGCCATCGCCATCGTAATCGCCCGGCACGGGCACACACCCTTTCCAGCCGAAGGTTCCCTGCGCAAACTGGCCGGCCAGGGTGAACAGCATCCAACGCCCGGTACTGCTTTCAAACAGGCAGACATCGTTACGGCCATCGCCGTCATAGTCGCCCGGCACGGGCATCCACGTCGGCCCGCCCAGTGTGCCACCAAAAAAGGTCCAAGTCTTGTAATACTTATGGACAAGGCCGAACAACCAATTACCCGTGGCCGGCTCATACAAAACATAGTCGCCGGCGCCGTCGCCGTTGTAATCGCCCGGCACCGGTATCATCCCGGATGCACCAAACTGGCCAGAAAACCGCGCGCCGCTCCAGACATCGTAAATATACCAAATGCCGCCGTCGGTATCGAACACGGCCAAATCCACGCGGCCGTCGCCGGTATAATCCGCAGGCGCCGGCAACATGGAGGCATCGCCTAACTGCAAGGTCGCGGACTGACCGCCATACGTATAGATGGACCATAGGCCCCGATCATAGAACGCGAACTCGGAACAGCCGTCGCCGGTATAATCGCCTACCATCGGCTGGGCGCCCTTGAACCCGAACGGCAGGACGGCGGATGGCCCGGCCATGGTGATGACGCTCCAGACCCCGGCATTGAAATCATAGATTCCGATATCACTGCGGCCATCGCCATCGTAATCGCCCGGACTGGGCCAGGCATCCGTGCAGAACGGCAGGTAGTTCGGATAGCTGGTCGGATCCAACGGATCGGTATGGTAGCGCAACAGTTCGGCACCGTCGGAATAGCCATCGCCATCCGTATCCCAGGTTGATTGATTGAGCACTGTCTTGACCGCTTTCGCGCTCCTGGCAAACCCGTATGCGGCGCCGTCATAGCGCGACTCAAACCAATCGCTCAGGCCATCGCCATCCGTATCCCAGCAGGCCGGATTCTGGTTGACGCCATCCTTGATATACTCATCCAGGTTGGTTTCGCCGTCGCCATCGTAATCCATGTCGCCGGTCTGGTCCAGGTTGCCGAAGTAGGCCATCTCCCAGGCATCCGGTAATTTATCGTTATCGGTGTCCCGGTCGCGGATAACAATCTTGGTGTTGTCCATAAACTGCACAGCGGTGAGATCCACCAAACCGGCCTGGTAGAAATTATTCGGATCACGGTAAAAACCGACCGACTCCCAGGTATCCAGCTTGCTATTGGCGCTCGTGCCGTCGGCGGGGGTAACATCCAGGAAGGCGCGCACATAATATAGGTTCTGTTCCAGGCCGCGCAGGGTATAGGAGCATTTCACCCAGCCGGTGCTGGCAGCTGGTGTCAGGGTCACGCGTGCCGCGGGCCGGCCGCCAAAGCCGCGATTATCGAAGGCTTCCACAATGATCTTCGTGGCCGGCGCCTTGCCGAAGTAATAGATATCGCCGGAAACCCAGCGCGAATTGGTGGCGGATAAATCCACATTAAAGGTCTGCCAATCCGACCAGGCGCTTTCAGCCTGGGGCGTCCAACCGGCCACGCGCCAGTAATAGACGCCATTGCCCCAATCGCTGGCATAATCATCCAGCCAGCCGCGGAAAATACTCTGCTCATCCATCCACGGCGCGCGGACATACTTATCGGTCACAAGGGCGCCGTCCGTGGCGCCCCGCGCGACCTGGAAATGCGCCCTTGGGCAGTTCAAATCCATGGTCCAGGCGAACTGGTTGAGCGCATTATATAACACATCGCCGCGCGGATAGACGAGCGTGGGCGTTGCCAGGCTGGCCGGCCAGTTGACACTGAACGTGCCGTTCTGCGAACCCATCCACCACCGGTAGGTGCCGGCCATGAGACCCTCGATGCCGGCCAACTGGAAATCCCATTCATGGAAATAATTGCGCGGCGCCGTCACGGAGCGCTGTAAAATGGTCGGCGCGCCGCTTTCACTGAGCTTATTGATGACCACCGGGTAAGCGTTCGACAACGTCGAACCGGTCCAGGCGAACCGGCCGAACCCGGGACGCGTATCGGTAAGCAGTACGCGCATATCCGAAATGCTGGAATAAGAGAGATAGGCCGGCTGGTCATCCATGATGCCCATCGGTTCGCCGGAATCAAAGGACCCATTGCCGCTGTCCAGCAGGGTCATCAGGTAAAAGTCGCCTTCCTTGAAACCGGAAAGCGAGAAGGCCGCGGCGTTACGATTCTCATAACTGTATGCCACGCTCACGTTCACGCCCGCGGCCGGCACTTCCGCCGAGGCCCAACGCAACGTAAATCGGCCGTTGACGTAGCTCAGGTTGGCGCCGTAATCCGTGCCGACACCGGAATAGGTATAAGCTTCCGGCCCCGTAAAGGTGAAGGTCACGAACACGCCATTGGTAAGCGTCGAAGAAATACTAACAACGGTCGCCACGTCAATGGGCGCAATCGGCAGTTTGCCTGTAAAAATCATGGTGCCGTTGGCTTGGCCAACAACCTCGGCCACCAGCGAATCCGTGCCGACCTTGGTAATCTGCGGCACACCATCCATGGTGGCGATTTCATAGGCATAGAACCGGAGCATACCGGTCCGGCTACCGTAATAATTGGCGACGCCGGACACCAACGGTTGCGGATAATCGTATTTATTGTTCGGGGCGGTGCCGGCCTGGTATTCGGCATAGTTGCTCCAGCCGTCGCCATCCAGGTCCAGGTTGGCGTCGTATTTCTGGGGATCCAAGCCGTTCTGGCTTTCCCAATCATCCGGCATGCCGTCGCCGTCGGTGTACATTTCGCCGTAGGTGCGGGAATACTCGCCGCGCGGATAGTCATAGTCGCCGACGCCGGTGCCGTAGGTATCTCCATTGAGCGGATCGGTGCCGGCCAAGTATTCCGCGCGGTTGTTAAGACCATCACCATCGAAGTCACCCCAGGCGCCGTTGACCCCGGTGGCGTCATTGGGATCGAGCCCATAAAGCTGTTCCCACCAGTCCGGCAGGCCATCGCCATCGGAATCGGTCGAATCGGGATTGTTGGGGTCGAGCGTGCCCAGCCAGGTATTAGTCCGCAGTCCTTGCGCGTAACCGCACAGCCACATGCCGCGTCCCATGTCAATGTTATATGTGCTATGCGTAAAATTATAGGGATTAGCGCTATTACGGAAATCATCGGGCAATTGGATGTCAAAATAATTAGAATTAGCGACGGAAATGCCATAAGGATCGGGCGCGCCGTTGGTGGAAACCGACGTGCCGTCAATCACGCGCGTATCCAGCGGGGCAAGGCGTGGAATCCTT
>VSJD01000322.1 GCA_008636095.1 Kiritimatiellota bacterium
TTCACGCGATCGGGTGCGATCACAAGATAATTGGTATATACTAGCGAATAATTTACCGACAAGGCCGGCCGATTAGTGGGGAATTCGCTCGGCGCCTTTCCATCCACTTGCGGATCGGGAAGATCGGTGAACCGGTAATAGGCGAACAGGTTGTTTGCGCCCTGCGTATAAGGATTATTGCCGCCTAATACAGTCCCGACTTCTGCAGGAGTCAACCGGCGGTCTTTCCTTGCCCTGATATCGCCCGCAGTCAGCACGCGATCCCACACGCGCACCTCGTCAATGCAACCGGCAAAGAATTTTTCCGGCGCACCCGGGAACATCCAGCCGGGCGACAGTTCGCGCGCGCCGACGCTTAAATTACAATTAGGATGCCACACGTCGTAATTTCCCTCTATGCCCCGCGCAGGCACATCGGTGGTATGATGCGTGGCACTGGCTTCACCGTTGACATACACGGTTAAATTTGCCCCGTCGAACACACCCGCCAGGTGTGTCCAGGTCCCGACCTGCAATTGGCCGCCGATAGACGAGGCCAAAGCCCGGTGCGTGGTGTACCCGCTTACGTCATGGAATAAGACATACGGCACACCGCTGGCGCTTATGCCCAGCTGGAAATTCGCCAGGGCGGAACTTGTAAAAGTGCCGTCCTTGAGTTGAACGGTGTAGAGGGATGTTTTTTCAACAACCACCTGGTCCACCGCCGAACTCAAGCGCGCCGGCCGCACCCATGCTTCAACGGAAAATTTGGAGAAATCGCCATAGTGCGACCAGGCGTAAGAGCGCAACCAGGAATTTGTGCCGTCCAGCCACAACACGCGGTTGTGGAGCGGACTTTCATTATCTAAGGGGTCAGTGCCGGCAACCGAGTTCGTTGCCTGCCGGTACCCGGTGACTTCATCGTAGTCGCCGATCATGTCATTATCCGTGTCAAAACCTTCCGTCATGGCCGCCCACCGGAACGGAACCGACCCGCGATCATAGCTGTAGGTAATACCGGCAAATTGAGAAAACCCGGACGTGTTCCATCCTTGTGCCTCAGGCGTGTTGTCCCGGGTATAATTCCGCGCGACAAAACTATAGACCCCGCCCGCATACGGGTCCGTCCTCCAGAGCGGTGACGGCGAAGTGTGCAGATGAGATTGCCGATAGTAAGTGTATTCCTCAAAATTCGGCAGGCCGTCGCCATCCGGATCCATGCCGACCAACCCGAAATTATGCGGACCGACGAGAGCCATCACGCTCGCCGCCTTTTCATCATTAGTAGCCAGCGCCCGAAGGTTTTTATAGTAAGCAGCAAGCTCCGAGACGCTTGTAAAAGGAGAGCCCTGCGTCCCCACCTGATAGCCGGCTTGAGTTGTATCTGCGTCCGTTGAACCAATAATCATATACTGGGAATATTTATCCATATTCCAACCGCCGTACACCAGGTCTCTATATCCACGGATTGGATTAAGGCAGTGGAATACCTCCCAGAAATCATCCATCCCGTCGCCATCCGAATCTGTCGGATCGACATCGGTACCAAGCAGATTAGTAGTGCCTGCCAAGGTCGTATGGTAGTTGCGACAAGTCAGACTGCTGGCCGCCGGGAATCCGTTCGTGGATCGCAGCCAGGCAAGGTTGGTTACCGCGCCGTTTGCGTAAAGGAACGAGGGACAGGTCATGAAATCAGGCGGCATGAACCAGCGCGTATCCACGTCTTCCGCGCTGCCAAACGTGGTATATCGGTCCGCAGTTGGAGGCTCTATCCACGGTGTGTTCCAATCCATGTAACGCCGGGCCAAAAATTTCATGCCCCATGCCGGATCGCAGTCCATCCATTCAGGCACCGTGCCGGTCCAGTATTCCTGCCAATTCAAGAGACCATCATGATCGGAATCCAAGTTTGCATCCCTTACCAGCGGGTCGGTGCCGGCATACACTTCCCACCCATCCGGGAGCCCCTCTGAAAACGGCCCAAGCCTGTCCGTATCCGCATCCGTGGGATTACTACGACTAGCGTATTCACCGACGCCAATAGCAGAAGAAGATGAACCCTCGGTGAACGTCGTCTGGTCCCAACCATCCACCAATCCATCCCAGTCGGTATCGCGCGGATGCGGATCATTGGGCGATGGCGCAGTGATAACGCCCGGATCGGTGGGCCAGGGTTTATTTGGCCAGTCAGCGATGCAAGAGCCGAGCGGATGGGTGGCATTGGCCCATTCGCTGAAATTGTTGAGGCTGTCGCTATCGGAATCGCCCGCGGCATCGGCGATGTTATTGGGATCCAAGCCGGTATAAAGTTCCCAGCCATCCGGTATCAGGTCGGCGTCGGTATCCTGGTTGTTCGGGAGGGTATAGCTGTTGCGGGTCAACGCCGATTCAGTGTCATTCAAGGAGATCACGCGTCCGCCGGCGTCCCAAACCACCCGGCCCAAGTAATCGCCGCCCAGGTATTCCTGGTAATTATTATAGGGCGCCGTGTTGGGGGCGGCATGGATAACTCCGAAGAGATCCGGAAAGACATTAGTCCAGGCAGTGCGCGGATCAAAACTGCAGACCCCGGGATTCGGTATTGCCGGCGCCATGCGGTAGACCGCATCGTGCTTGATCGGCGGGTTGATAATGGCAATGTCAACTCCGGCATCATATTGCGCGTTGCCGTTCATATCCACCCATACGGGATAGCCCTGCTGGAAGGCGTTTAACCCGGTATTTGTGCCGTAATAGACCGTGTTGTTGGTATATGTCCCGCCGGTCTGGTAATTAGTCAACGCCACCGTCGCCTTGAGTATGGTGTCCCGATAAAGATCGAAGACATTGGTTCCGGTGTTGGTATAGATATTGACCCAGGCGCCGCCCGGATTGGTCGCCACGCCGCTATAGCTAACCGTATTGGTGAATGCCGTCCCCACCATCGTATTGGTCAGCACAAACAGAGTTGAGACCGTGGCATAATAATCGCCATCCGGATTCTTGTCCCAGTTCGCAGAATCGAGCGCATTGCTGACCGCCGAGGGCGTAATTATGTTGATTTCCCAAGTATCGTCCATGCCGTCTCCATCCGTATCGGCATGGGTGGGATCGGTGCCGCGACGAAATTCATCCAAGTCGTCGCCCCCACTCACGCTCATATCGGCGTCGGTATCCCAATCGCTTTCAGTTTGGATAATCTCACGCGTATCACAGGGCGAAATGCGCACCCATGACAAGTTGGCGCTATTGGTCACTCCGGCGGTGTAGGAACTGGCCGAGCGCCAATACCAGAAATAATATTCCCAGCCATCCGTCATGTCGTCGCCATCCGTGTCGGGATCTTTGGGATCCGTCATGGGATCATCGCCATATTGCGAGGCATAGACCAGACTTGCCGGTGTGTTGGTCAGGTAGTAGCCATCCAGGCCGCGGCACTCCAGGAAATTATTGAAAGGCACACCACTCCCGTATCCCAATACGCCAACGGGGAATAAGCCACCGGACCCGGTGACGGGGGACTGGCCGAGTGTCAGCAGGCGGGTACGGAGCAAGGGATAGCCAGGAATCTCGTCCTGACCGGAATAGGAAACGAGATTGGTGACAACCAGGGCGGACCATGGCGGGATCATGCTGGCGCTGGGAATGAAATCGTCATCATAGTTTCCTGAAGCGCCATCATTTCCCTTATTAGACTCCGGATTAAGTCCGTTGGCCACTTCCCACTCATCCGGCAGGCCATCGCCATCCATATCGCCGACATTGTCGTTCGTGTTCCAAGCACAGCTGAAATAGAGCTGAATCTCCCGGTCAGCATTCATTGTAACGACAATTGGATTTTGATGCGCGCCCGCTCCGCCAATATCACCCGACCATTTATAGAAATAATTTACGGAAGCCGTGTTTGTGGCTGGAATCCCTGAGATCGTGATTTCCGGACTGGTGGCGGTGCTGAAATACCAGGATTCATTGCCATCGAATGCGCCTGCGTTTGTAGGCGAAACGGAGAATGACCCAGACCCCAAACCGGCCAGATTCGTGTCCGCCAATGTCATCACATGCACCGTCAAGCGCCAGCCGGTTCCATATATTCCCTCAAAGGTCGTGGTCAGCAATGAACTGTTGGTTTTGGTCACGATGTACGGAGTCGGTAAGTCATACCCCGCGGTCTGTAAAAATTCGATGGTATAAACCCCCACCGGCGCATTCGTCAGCGTTGCGTTGTTCGTCCCGCTCAACGCACTGCTGGTATAATTGGTATAATCCGATGGCCATAAGGTAAAGGCCCACGATCCGCTCGCGGGGGTAACGTTAACCTGGATGACGCCTGTCGACCGGGCATAAGTCCCCGTCAGGTTATTCACCGCGGGACTGGCATTGACGATATTGGTGGATTGGGGACTATCCGAAGTAAGCGTGTAGCCGGCCAGGGTCGGGAATATCACCGAATAATTACCGGTCGGGATGGAGGCTACCGTATAGGTATTGGGCGTGGCGCCGGGAAACGTATTGGTAAAGGTTGTGCCGTAGCTGACGGCATTGGTAAATTCATCCGGACGACCATATGCAGGTATATTCCAGATCACGTTCGTCGTGGTCGTGATCCCGGTAATCGTAACCGCCAGGCTGTTGGAATATGGAATATAAGTATTGGTAAGGGTTAGATCGCCGAAGAAATTATCCAAATTCGTCGAAGCTAAAAATTTATAACCGCGCACCGCGTTATAACTGACCGTGTAATCATTCGATACGGCCAAAGTCTTGACATAATTATTGCTATACGGTCCTTGCAACCCAAAAGCGGTACTATCCACCCACCATCGAGCTGTTGGCCGGACATCCGATGGGACAGTTGTCGGTTTAAACTGAACGGTTAAAGTACTGGAAGTAGTAGAAAGCACATAGGTCCCGGTAATGCTATTGGTCAGCGGACTGGCCCCGGTGATATTAGTAGTCACCGGGGCAGGCGCAGTCCAGCCGGCCACGGCCGGAAACGTCACCGTATACTGGCCGGTCGGAATTGGCGTGAGATCGTAATTATTAGTATATGACGACGCTTGATAGGCGCTCGAATTGATCCACTCGGAGGGGCCCGCCACACTCCATAAAACGGGCGAGGTGGGCCCCGCAATCGTCACCGAAAGAGTGTTGGAGTATGGCCAATACAGGTTGGTATTCCAGCTGTCGGCAGTGAGGTAAAGACTCGTGGAGGTGGGAACATAATAATTTGTCATCGTAAGAAAATTAATAACATAATAGTCGGGACCGTCCGTAGGCACATTTTGTCCGGTGATGTTTGTCGTTAATCCGATACCTATCCCCCACCGCGCATTATTTTGAATAAGAGCATGTCGCGTAAGATAATCTATTCCACCCGGATAATCACTTCCCGGATAATTAGTCGCTACATCCAGAATATATACATTGGTAAATGTAGCTTGCGCAAAGGCAACGCGTGGAATGAACGTCAGGAGCAGGAAAGCCCCCAGGAGCGCACAGAACTTACCCTTCTTCGCCAGAAAGCCCTGTGGCAAGCCACAGGAAGGAATGGCGTTCTTGGCTTCGCAGGGTTCCGCAAAGACTCGACCTGCGTAGCCAGTGCTACTCCGGCAGAGCAGGTTGCCCCGCGGCTTGCCGCGGGGTGCTTCATTAGACTTGACCAATTTAGAGTTCATGGCGATGAGCTAATTTCAAAAGTAGCCATTCAATTAGGCTAACGCCGCAAATATTTCACCTCTCCTTGGGGAGAGGGAATAAAATTTAAAATTCATAGAAATCAAGTTATCCAATACGACCGCTCCGCTACATCGGGCCCATACGGAACGGCCCCCTTTTGCGGCCCAAGATGGCTCTGAAACTGCTATTGGGAAGCATAGCACCTTCAACCGGAAACAGGCAACCTATTTTTTCAATTTTTTTATCTTAATTTTGCCGCAAAATCGGCCGTGCTTCAAGCCCGCTTTTCGTGCTTGGTTCTTCGTTACCTGATACGAATCATCGCATTATCTTTTCATGGCTCGTCGTCCCGCCTTCGCCCTTGCTTCGCTTCTGGATACAGAGAGCAGTTCAAGCGTCCCTATGGGACGCGATTCTGTTTGGTTTTCTGGTGCAGGCGCTAAAGCGCCGGTACCCCGTCAAAATAAAAAACATCCCGTCCCATCGGGACGGCTGATCCACACCCACGTTCATCCTCATTCGACGAATCATCTAATCCACGCATCACAGATTCACACCTTCCCGCCTTCGGGCATCAAGCGACCTTGAGCACGCAGGCTCTTTAATTCGGCAATGATTCGCCGCCAATATAGCCGATCTGCCGCTTGGTACTTGGCCATACACGCCTGCATCTCTCGTTCGACTCTTTGCTCCAGACCCGGCCCCGGTTCTTCCCCGTTTATAATCTTTGAACCAAATGCCCGGATGCCTGCCATGCCACGTCCCTGGCAGGTCGCCACCCAAGGTTGCTGTTGGATCAATTCAGTCAACAAAGCCGGTGAAAATATGTTTTGCACGGCCCAGCGCGCCAACCCGAACATTTCACGAGTAATGTGCAATGTTCGCCCTGCGGGCTTCGACGTGAACGACTTACGTCGTTCGTGCTCAGGGTTAACCTTGAGCAAGGCGCTCTCGCGCCGCGCCGAAACTTTGGTCGCATCATGTTGCGGCCAAAGCGGATACTTCACGGGCGATCTTAAACCGTGAAATATCCGGGCCAATCGGTGGCTGGGTTTCAGGTCCGACCTGTTCATCAGCGCCAAAACTAATCGGCTGATAACCGCATAATCCTCCAGGCGTTGGGTCTTTTTCAGTTCCACCAGGTCCGGCACGCTGACCACCGGCACCATGCCCCAAGGCGTTCGAATCAATGTTGATCGGCGCCAGGCCACGTTAAACGCGGGTGATCGGGGCGGAACTCCCATGACATCCAGATACCAATCGGTCCCATCTTCCGCCGGTAAGGTAAAATGGAATCCATGCCGTTTTCTAAGGTAAGACAGGGTCAGCGGCGGGGTCAGCTTGTAATACTGGGCACGGAGCGTCCGCAAAGCTTTGACAAAACGTTGCAGGTTGGCATGTTGCGGACAAAGCCAGATATCCAGGTCTTCAGAAAACGTGGCGGCGCCATAGAGCACCGTGGCCTGGCCGCTGATGAGCAGATAGCGGACCTTATCCGCCTTCAATTGCCGGAAAAAGTTTCTGATCATGAACTTTTTTGGGGTTGGGGATTAATCGCCACAGACGCAGGCACCGCCGCATACGTTCGGCCGGGGTCATCGTCCGCCAAGCGTCGTGCTTAAAGGGCGATAATGCCTGCGCCGCCAGGTCCGCATCAATCGGTTTGTTGCGCTTCATACGCCGGATAGTATGCCGCAAGATTGGCCGCGCTTCAAGACTGAAAAACCGATTATAAACAAAGATGTTTTATCCGCAGATTACAGACAAACGCGCCATTGATTCAGGAATAAAACATTGCCCGCGAACCACGCGAAAGGAACGCGAACAGGATCTCTTTTGAGTTTTACATGCATAGATTAAAATACACTGAAAAGCGATTCAAATGATCCCAAAAATCATATTTCGCGTTCCTTTCGCGTGGTTCGCGGGCAAATATCTGTTCTTCAACTGCTTTTCACCGCCTAACTGATTACTTCCAGAATCTCCACCGGGCATTCGGGGATGGCCGCCAGGAAGAACCGGCCATACCACTTGCTCACAATCCGCGCATCCAGGATCGCAATGATGCCCTCATCCGTGCCGGTCCGGATAAGCCGCCCCACGCCCTGCCGGAATTTAAGAATCGCTTCCGGCAGGGAATATTCCTTGAATGGATCGCCGCCCTGGGCCTTGATCCGTTCCATGCGGGCCTTGATCACGGGCTCGTCGGGCACGGCGAACGGCAGGCGCACGATGATCACGTTGCTCAACGCCTCACCGCGCACGTCCACGCCCATCCAGAAACTGTCCAGCCCGAACAGGACGGCGGAATTTTCGATTTTTCCGCCAGAGGCGGACCCGCCTTCGGCGGGCGATTGCCGATTTTCGATTTCGGAACCGTCCGTTTTTAGACATTCGGTCCGGCGGATGCCGGATTGGTCGTTGGGCGTTTGCTCTTCTTCATTCCCTCCGGCGTCTGGCGTCCGGCGTCCGGCGTCCGCCTTATCATTCGCCCGTCGAAACCGGTCCAGCATTACGTGCCGGGAAAGCCCTGTTCCCTGCACCAGGGGAATAATGCCCTCCGCTTCAAAAAAAGGTTCCAAGTCCCGCGCCACAGACTTCATCATCTCGGCGTTGGTGAACAGCGCGAAGGCCCGGCCTTGTGATTTTTTCACAAAATAACGGATAGCCTGGGAAGCCGCGGCGGTAAAGGCTTGTTTGTCGTTGGGATCGGGCATGTCGCCGGCAATATAAACCCGCATCTGGCGCGTATAATTAAACGGCGAGCCCACGACCAGCTCCCGGCACCGCGTGGCACCGATTCTTTGCCTGAAGTAGGCTAACGATGCACCGTTAGCCGTTCTTGGTTCTTCGCCTGCCCCGCCGTAGCGGCTTCGCGTAGAGGGGTTCTTCGTTCTTCGTTCACTGATCGCTGTTTTATGATTTTGTCCACTGACCTCTGTTTCCTGATTTTGTTCACTGATCTCTGACCTCTGTTCTCTGACCTCTGTTTTTCGTCCGCCCTTCACGGCGAGCGTCGCCGAGGTCAGGATCACGGAGGGATAGGCTTCAAACAGTTTTTTTTCGAGGATCGGCGCTACTGCGATCGGCGCGGAATACAGCACCCACTGCCGGCGGCGCGCCCCTTCGCATGCCACCCAATAGACATGGTTCTCGGCCGTCTGCTTTAGAAACATATCCAGCGCGGCGCACATATCCAGTCCGCGCCGGACAACGGCGGTCAATTCGGCCTGAAGATCGGCATCTTGCATGGCTTCGGCCAGGCGCTTGACCGCTCGCGCAATTTTTTCCTGGCGGGCCCCCAGGAGCGTTGCAAACACCAGCGGCGCGCGGACAATGCGCCGGGTGTCCTTCGCCTCCAGGTGCGCCCACTGTTTGACTTCCAGGAAGAAATGCTCGACGTCCTCCCACATCCGGGATGCCTCGTGGGCGATCTCGCTTTCCTTCAATACCGCCAGCAGGCCCTTGCCGGTCTCGGGGGTATAGAGGCGTCGAAGCCAGTGCTCGAAGGCGCCCTGGGAAAGCCTCAGTCCCAAATGCTCGCTGGCCGTATCTTCCAGGCAATGGGCCTCGTCCAGCACGAGGGTATCGAAGGCCGGCAGGAGCCCCTTGCCGTTTTCGCGCAAGGCCAGGTCGGAAAAGAACAGGTGGTGATTGAGTACCAGCAGGTCGGCCTCAAAGGCCCGGGCGCGGGCCTTCATCAGAAAACAGCGCACGTAATGCGGGCACTTGCGCGCCAGGCAGTTGTCGTGTTCCGAGCAAACCTGGCTCCAGATTTCGGGCATGCCCTTGGCCTGCCCGAAATTGCTGATTGCTGATTTTTGATTGCTGATTTCTGACCCGCCTGCAGCGCTATGCGCAGCATTGCGGGCAGGTTGCTGACCTCCCTGCTTCGCCAAGGCTTCCCCCTTCGCTTCAGAAGCTACGGAGGACACGTCGCAGGGCAGGCTGACCTCTGACCTCTGATCTCTGATCTCTGGGACCCAGTCGGCCAGACTGCCATCCTGGGTTTCATCGGCCCAGCGGCGCAAGCGCGCGAGTTCGCGTTCCTGGGCCTTATTAAAGAGATCGCCGCTGGTGTGGCGCGCGCGCTCCAGCCGACGCAGGCAAAGATAATTTGTACGGCCCTTGCACAGCGCGACCTTGAAATCCAGGCCCAGGTGATGCAAAAGAAAGGGCAGGTCCTTAAAGACCAATTGTTCCTGAAGGTTTATGGTATAGGTGGAGACGGCCACCGGACGCTGTTGTTCCTTGGCCAGCAGGATGAGCGGCACCAGGTAGGCAAAGGTTTTGCCGACACCCGTGCCGGCCTCCACCGCCAGGTGCTCCGGCTTGAGGATTGCCGCGGCTATCGTCTCGGCCATGGCCATTTGCTGGGGTCGGGCTTCGAACGCAAAGCCGTCGGCTTCCGCGGGGCCGGATTCGACCAAGCCGGACTTGGCCAATACTCCGTCAGCCTGAAAAAAAGCACGGACCTGCTCCGGAATCTGCGAGTGTTCATCCGCCATAGGATCCGGCTGCGCAATCATGGTAAGCACCTTGATTTTGATGTCTTCCGCAGAATCTGAAGATAGATCGGCAAGAATTCACCACGGAGGCACGGAAGCACGGAGGATAAAAACGGAAGAGGAGGTTCCATCAAATCCAAGATTGACGGAGCGCCAATCTCGGATTTGACGGAATTGTCTGTATTGGGGAGAAAGCCGAGCGATTTCACAGCACCATCCGTTTAAGCCCCTGCTTGAGGGTCGACACATTGAAATTGATTAACAGTCCAACCCGGCATTTGGTCAATTTCATATATGTTAATAGTTGTGCCTCATGAATCGCTTCCAGTTGAGCGACTGCTTTTAACTCCACCACAACCTTATGTTGCACAACAAAATCAAGTCGCAGATCGTCTCCAACCCGCTCGCCTTTATAAATTAGTGGCAGACTCAGTTGGTTCTCAAAAGATATGTGCCTTAATCGCAATTCAACACACATGCTTCTCTCGTAGATTTCTTCGTATAGCCCAGGCCCCCAGTGCTTGTGAACCTCAATCGCCGCACCGATTATTTGTTCGGTCAGTTCTTCTTCGATCATGACAAATTATCCTCCTCTCTTCCTTCTCCCATGACAAGTCATTGCTTGAAATCAGATTTTGCGTTTAGCAAAACCTGATTTCAAGCAATCTCTTCTCCGTGTTTCCGTGCCTCCGTGGTGAATTCTTTCCGATCAACCCACAGATTTCCCCGTTCCGGTAAAGCCAATAAAATATTACTTGCAAATAGCCGGTAATTCTGCCAAGAATATAGTCAGTTTTTCACTCAAGCGAGCGTAGCTCAGTGGTAGAGCTCTACCTTGCCAAGGTAGATGTCGAGCCCCGCCACGAGCGCGGGGTAAAGGTTCAAACCTGTCCCGCGTTTCGCGGGATCCCTTCGCTCGACACATGGTTATACGATAAATTTTTTGTTTTCTTAAAGGTATAAAATATTTCTTGTAAACAGACGTTCGTTCTGACAAGGATATACATTTTTCTAAGTAATGCGAGCGTAGCTCAGTGGTAGAGCTCTACCTTGCCAAGGTAGATGTCGAGGGTTCAAATCCCTTCGCTCGCTCCAGTTTCCCTTGCCAAGGTAGATGTCGAGGTCCCGCCTCCGGCGGGATAAAGTTCAAACCTGTCCCGCGTTTCGCGGGATCCCTTCGCTCGCTCCCTCCTTCGCGAAGCCGCTACGGAGGGCACGCCAGCCTTCACCTTCCGCCTTCAGCCTTTCGATATTTCCTGATCAGCGCATTTGTTGACGAATCGTGCCGCAGTTCCGGCTCTGTCGTCGCAATCAATTCCGGCAGAATTTTACCGGCGAGTTCCTTGCCCAGTTGAACACCCCACTGGTCAAACGAAAAAATATCCCAGATCACGCCTTGCGTAAAAATCTTGTGCTCGTAAAGCGCAATCAGCGCGCCCAGCACGGCGGGCGTTAATTCGTCCGCCAGGATCGTGTTGGTCGGCCGGTTACCCTCAAACACTTTGTGCCCAACGAGTTCAGACGGAGTCCCTTGCGCCGCCACCTCAGTGGCAGTCGCCACCTCGGCGGCCGTGCGCCCGAACGCCAGGGCTTCCGTCTGCGCAAAGCAATTCGCCATCAACTTGGCATGGTGATCTCCAACCGGATTATGCGACCGGCCAAATCCGATAAAATCCGCCGGAATCAGTTTGGTACCCTGATGAATCAACTGGTAAAAGGCATGCTGACCGTTGGTGCCCGGCTCGCCCCAGATAATCGGCCCGGTTTGCCAGCCAACCGTCCGCCCCTGCTGGTCTACCGATTTGCCGTTACTTTCCATGTCGGCCTGCTGGAGATAGGCGGCCAACCGGCAAAGGTATTGATCGTAGGGCAGGATGGCGTAGGTTGCGGCCCCGAAGAAATTATTATACCAAATTCCCAGAAGCCCAAGGATCACGGGCATATTGCGCTCCAGCGGCGCCTGGGCAAAATGTCGGTCCATGGCATGAAACCCGTCCAGCATCGCCAGAAAATGTTCCGGTGAAATGGCCACCATCAGCGCCAATCCCACCGCCGAACACAGCGAATAGCGCCCCCCCACCCAATCCCAGAACTCGAACATGTTCTGCGGATCAATGCCGAAACGCGCGACTTCCTGCGCATTGGTGGATACCGCCACGAAATGACGCGCCACGGCTTTTTCATCCTTCAGTGCCGCCAGGCACCAGGCCCGCGCGGTCTGTGCATTGGTCATGGTTTCCTGGGTGGTGAACGTTTTCGAGGTGACAATAAACAGCGTCTCCTCGGGGACCAGGTCGCGCGTAGCCTCCACGATGTGCGTGGCGTCAACATTGGAAACAAATCGCACGGTCAAATCCCGCTGGGAGTAAGCTTTCAACGCCTCATAGGCCATGGCCGGCCCCAGGTCCGACCCGCCGATGCCGATGTTAACGATCGCCCGGATGCGCTTTCCCGTATATCCGCGCCATGCGCCGGACCGTACATCCCGCGCAAACGCCTGCATCTTGGCCAGCACGCGGTTGACCTCCGGCATGACGTCCACGCCCTTGACGTAAATCGGAGTATTGCCCCGGTTACGCAGGGCCACGTGCAGGACCGGTCGGTTTTCCGTGCGATTGATGGGTTGGCCCGTGAACATGGCCGTGCGCGCCGCTTCCACCCCGCAGGCACGGGCCAACGCCGCCAACCGTTGCATTGTTTCTTCGGTCACGCGGTTCTTCGAGTAATCCAGCATCAGCCCTTCCGCTGAGAGCGTGAAGTGCTCCGCCCGGCGCGGATCGCGTGCAAAGAGCTCGCGCAGGTGTACCCCGCGCAGGTCATCATAATGCGCCGTCAGGGCTTTCCATTCCGGCAAATCAGTCAGACGTGATTTCATAGGACTACCCCTCCTGCAAAGAATTGCCCACGTAACACGGATACTGAAGCACTATATCCGCAAAAGATGTCAAATGCAATCGTGACTACTCAGGTGTTCGGTGTTCAGGGTTCGGGGTTCAGGGTTCGGGGTTCAGGTTGAAATCCAGTAATCCCGCTTAATTAAACGTGTCGCAACATTTTGTATTTCAATTGCTTGAGATAAACACGGCAGGGAAAAATGTTTGCATCGGCAACCTGATTCTTCCGGTTCCGAACACCGAACACTGAACACCTGAATGCAATCAACAGCCTTCAGCCTGCTTTAAGGCTTTCCAAGCGCCGGCCCAATGGCCATACTGGCGGCGTGTTATTAACTCTTAACAACCTAACACTGACGGCCCGCATGGCCGGTCATACATTGGCTTATTTCGGTCGCAGTCGCTGGCGCCGTTCCACAAGCCCCTTGCCCCGCAAGGCGGCCCAAGTCCCGACCGATTTCTTCGGCCTGTGCGTGGCCAACGCGCCGGATCCAGCGTGCGACGATTACGTCATCGCCCGTCTGAACGAGCTTGGCATCCGCCACGCGCGCCTAGATTTTACCTATGGCGATCGTGATGCCTTTACCGAACGGTTCCTGGCCCGCCTGCTGACCGACCGGTTCCGCGTCTGCCTGCACCTGGTACAACCACGGGAAGAGGCCCACACCATGCTTCGCCATCCGGAGGCCGCTGAACGCTGGCGGGCTTTTGTCGGCGATATGCTGGACCGGTATGGGAGCCGGGTAGAGCTGATCGAAATCGGCGCCACCTGCAACCGTCGTAAATGGTCGGGCTACTCACCCGCCGCTTTTTTCGTCGCCTGGCAAATCGCCTGGGAGGAAGCGCGCGGTCGCAACCTGGCAATCGCCGGGCCGAACGTTACGGATTTCGAACCGGCCTATAACGCCGGCTGGCTGGGCGAATTTCGGCGCTCCAGAGTGTTGCCCAGCGTGCATACCGACAACCTGTTTGTGGAGCGCGCCACGGAACCGGAGGCGTTCGATCACAAAATCGCCGGACAGCGTCTGGCCAGCCTGTTCCGCTTCAACCTGGTACGCAAGGCCCAGTTGCTCCAGGATATTGGCGCGTGGGCCGGCGTACCCACCCTGATGTGCGCGCACGTTACCTGGAGCCTGCGGCGGATTGCCCGCTTCCTGGAGGACGTCGAGGAAAAACAGGCGGATTACCTGGGGCGTTATGCCTGCCTGGCCGCCGCCTCCGGCGCGCTCACCCGCGTCTATTGGGGTCCATTGATTGGACAACGTGAAGGCTTGATTGACGACGGCACCTTGGAATACCCCGAACTTCCGCACGTGACCTATTATGAACAGGCGCGCGGCGAGATAAAAGATTACCGCTTGCGTCCAGCCTTTAGAACCTTTCAAACTGTTAATCGCCTGCTCGCCGGCGCCACGTTCCAGCGCCGTCTGGCAACCGATGCCGGCCTGGAAATACTGGAGTTCGTACTGAATGCAGAATGCCAGGCTCCGCCGGAGCGCTACGCCCAGGCGAGCAGAATGCAGAATGCAGAAGAAAAAAGTCAGAGGTCCGAGGTCAGCGGTCAGCGGTCAGCGATCAGTCAGAAGTTTGCCCCGCCTTTGGCGGGGTCAGCAATCAGCAATTCCGCCAACGCCGAATCAGGAATGAAGAACGAAGAACAAAGAACCAGGAACGGAGCGATTCTGCACGCCGTCTGGACGACCGACGGCAACGGCGCCAGCGCCGACGCTTGTTATCCGCCGGAGCTCCTCGCCCAGGCCGAGATCTATGCCCGCGACGGCCAGCGGCTGGAGCGCGCCCCCCGGATGTTCTCCGAAAGCCCGGTGTTTATTTTGTGGCCATCCGGCGTCTGTCATCCGTCGTCTGGCGTCTGTCTTCCAATCCCCGGCTACCGCTTTGCACATCGACCGGGCTGGGATTTTGATATCGTCCGCGTAGGAACCAATGCGCTGGGTCTGGGAGGCGTGTACTTGACCGGGGATGGTGGGGAACGCGTGGATATTCAGGCGCTGCTGGAACTGGCCGGCCATGGAAAGGCGGGGGGTGGGGAAGAAAAGCAAACGCCCAACGCCCAACATCCAACGCCGAACGCTCAATGTCGGATGCCGGACCCTGCTTCGCCCGGAGGCTACGCAGGGCAAGCGCCAGATGGCGAAATTCTTCAATCGAAAATCGAAAATCGAAAATCGAAAATATTGCGCGATTCGCGCAATGTTGTCTGGTCCGTAAGCGCGCCGTGGGACATCGCGCGAACCATCGTGATCAAGGAATTTAAGCCGCGCAGCGTCTTCCGCCGGCTCCTGGACTATGGTAAACCCGACAAGGCCCTGCGCAGTTGGAACGGCGCGCAGGAACTGCTCCGGCGCGGCCTGCAAACCCCC
>VSJD01000176.1 GCA_008636095.1 Kiritimatiellota bacterium
AAATTTTCTATCCTAACTTTGGAATTTTAGCCATGACGTTTGGAAACATATTTACGGTCGTGGAAGTGGGCGCGCTCGTGCTCGTGCTGTGGGAATTCTTGTGGGGCCTGAAACGGGGGCTTTCGGGCGAGCTCTCGCGGCTGATCAGTACGGTGGTCGTTTTGATCGTCGGTCTGCGGTTCTATCAGGCCTTGGGCCGTATGCTGGCCGACAATACCCGGTTGTCCGAGGACCCGGAACTGGCGCTGGCCGTGGCGTTCCTTCTGATCGTGGTCTGTTTTGCGCTCCTGTTCCTCATTTTGCGCTTGATCCTGCGCCTGCTGATGTCGGTCAAGTTCAATGACAAGATTGACCGTCCCGGGGGCGGCATTGCCGGTATCTTGCGGGGGGTACTGATGGCGCTCCTGTGCGTGTATGCGATCGGCTTGTGGCCCCACGAATACCTGCAGAATGCGGTGCGCAAGCAAGCAATCGTCGGGCGGGCGGTCTTCCAGTATGCTCCACGGGCAATCGAAAAACTGAAGGCCATTCGCTGGCTTGATGTCGGCGTGAAGCCGCCGCTTACCTTGCCGTTCCCGCCGATTCCGGAACTGCCGGTGGAAGAAAAGTAGCCATGCCGCTCAAGGTTCCTCATGCCGTGTTGGAGGAGATCCGTCTCAATAACGATGTTGCGACGGTAATTGGCGCCTATTTCACACTCCAGCGTAGTGGCTCCACCTTCAAGGCCCTCTGCCCGTTCCACAAGGAAAAGACACCGTCCTTCATGGTCAATCCCCAGCGCCAGACCTATCACTGTTTCGGATGCGGCGTGGGCGGGGATGTATTCCGGTTCGTCATGGATTACGAGAAGGTGGATTTCATGACAGCCGTAAAAATGCTGGCCCAGCGCGCGGGTATCCGGCTGAAGCTGGAATCGGATGGCGATAACGGCCAGCCCGGCAAGGAAGCGCTTTACGAAATCAATGCGCTCGTCGCCAAGTTATACCAGCAGTTCCTGCTCAAGCACCCGGAAGGCGAAGCCGCTCGGAAATACCTGGCGTTGCGTGACCTGCCGGCCTCGACCATTGAAGAGTTTATGATTGGCTTCGCCCCGGAGCGCTGGGACACCATCCTGCGTTGGGCCGAAAAAAAGTACACGCGTGAGCAACTGGAAGCCGCCGGCTTGATCATCCCGGCCCGTCCGCGGCCCGAGGTTTACCCGCCGGAGTTTACCCGCCTCCAGGGAGGGGCGGTGCCTGTCTCCGCCGAAGCGCTTCGCGCAGGCAAGCCGAAGGCGACCAGGGATCCAACACCGACCGTAGGTTCCGCGCGCTGGTATGATCGCTTCCGCAACCGGCTCATGTTTCCCATCCAGGATGAGCAGGGGCGCGTCGTGGGCTTCAGTGGGCGTGTTTTGGCCGCCGAGGTCGAAGCGGCCAAATATGTCAACACGCCGGAGACCGTGCTGTTCCGCAAAGGCCACATCCTCTACGCGCTTCATAAGGCGCGCCGCGCCATCGTGGAGTCGCGCGAGGCCATCGTCTGCGAAGGGCAGATTGACGTCATCCGCTGTCACCTGGCCGGATTTTCAACAGCGGTGGCGGCCCAGGGCACGGCGTTCACCGCCGACCATGCCCGCATTCTGAAGCGTTATGCCGACAGCATTGTGCTTGTATTTGATGCCGACCGTGCCGGGCAGGATGCCGCCCTGCGCGCGGCGGATACGTTCCTCCAGGTGGGGCTGGTAGTGCGCATCGCGGCGCTCCCGGCGGGTGAGGACCCCGATTCGCTGATCCGCCGCAAGGACGGCACAGTCGCATTTAAAAAACTCCTCCAGGACGCCAAGTCGGCATTGGATTTTCAAATTGACGTGCTCACCGGCCGCGAAAAACCGGATACGGAAGCCGGCCTGATGCGGCTGGCCACGGCTGTGGTGGCCACGATTGCCCGTACGCCCAATGCCGTCCAGCAGGCTCGGCTTATCCAGCAGGCTGCCGCGCGTCTGGCCGTGCCGGAGACGGCGCTCCAGCATGAATTGGACAAGGTTCTGAGGCACAGTCGGCCGGTCGCCGTCGTGACCGCGCCCCAGAAAGCTGATCCGGCGATGCCGCGGCCGAATAAGGAACTGGCGCTGGCCGAACATCTGGCGACAAATCTGGAATTGGCGGGCCTGGTCAGAACGTATTTGCCGCTGGACCTGTTGACGGATTTGCCGTGCCGGCAGGTGATCCAGGCTTGCCTGCAGGCGGAGCAAGGCAAGCGGGATGTCATGAGTATTATCGCGGAGCAGGACAATGAGGAACGGGATCTATCCCGGTTTGTGGCCCAGGCGCTGGCCGCGCCGGCCAAGATCAAGAGCGATTTCGCGACCCGGGAGGAGTCGGTCAAATCACTTATCCTGGGCATCCGCACGGCGGCGCTCCAGCGGCGCCGAAAGGAAATCGCCAAACAATGCCAGGCCATGCGCGTGCAGGTGGGATCCAAACAGACCCCCGCGGAGGAGAAAAAGCTGGATTTGGAATATACTCAACTGGGGTATGATATTGCCAAACTTAAGCAGTGGGACACCGCCGTGCCGGTCATGGACGGGATGTGACGTTTTAGTATACCGGCATGGAACTGACCTGCCGGAATTTAACTTGAAAAAAACAGCCGGATGGGATAACGTCAAGGCGAATGAATAGAGGATCCAAACCGAATACGGAGTTAAGACACACCGTAGCTTTTGAGATGTTATAAAGGATGTGACTATGAGTTTTCTCAGTAAGTTGTTTGGTAAATGCGCCGGGGGGCGTAAAACCTTGACCAGGCCGGCGGAGGAACGGGTTTATGTGGTGGACGCCACCGGCATGGTGGATCCGCGTCAGCGCAACGGCGGCGGCCAGGCCAGCCCCCGTGACCATTTTGCGATTCTGCGCATGCTGGCCCAGTTTGCCGGCCGGGAAGGGATTGAAATCCAGGCGGTTTTTACCGGGCGCCCTTTGCGCGAAGCCGGTGAGGGCCAGGAATTCAAGGGTGTGCGCGTGTTCTACGCCGAGAACGGCGCGAGCGCCCAGGCCAGGATGAAAGACCTGATCCGCAAACTGGCTGTCCGCAAAGACGTGGTTCTGCTGACGGCGGATGCCGCACTGGAGCGATCGGCTGGTGAGCTGGGCACGGTCTGTATGCGCCTTTCGACACTGCGGAAGAGTTTTGACGAACGCGACGACCGTGATCGGGACCGGGGCGACCAGGGGAATCGCGGAGAACATGGCGACCGTGATTACGGCCCCCGTGATTACGGCCCCCGTGACCGCGGGAATCGTGACCGCGGCAACCGTGACCGCGGAAACCGTGATTACGGTAATCGTGACCGGGGCGATCGGGATCGCCAACATCGGCCCAATAACAATAACAACCCTGCGTCCGAAACGCCGGAAGAGCCTGCCGAGGAAGCCGAGCCGAGAGAAAATCCGTCGGTTAATGACCTGATTGATACCGTCTGAGGCGGCCTTGGCGGCCACCGATCAGCTCGATGTATAGGAATTTGAATCCGGGTAGCCGCGCCCGCCTGCAACGCTGTGCGTAGCACTGCGGGCAGGTGAGGGCGTGGATTCTTCCGGTCTGCCCACCATAGTACGGTTAATGCCGGACGACGGCGGGCGGCCACGGGCTCACGCCCGCGGCTACATGAAACAGTCGCCCTGATCACGCTTCACCGGCAGGCACACATGGCTGCAACATGAAGAGCGCGATGCCCGCCGCCACTGAGGCGTTGAGCGACGTGACGCGCCCCTGCTGGGGAATGCTTACGAGGTGATGGGCCTGGTTGAGAATGTGCTGGCCGACCGCCCGATGCTCGCCGCCGATCACCAGCAGTATCTTCTTCGGATTCCGTTCGCTCAGACGCCGGAGGTCTTCCTTTCCGCGCGCGTCCAGGGCCACCAGCGTGAACCCCAGCGGCAACAGTGCTTTGACGTATTCGTTGGCGGTGTGGTCCCTGGCAATCCTGAGATATTCGGTGGCGCCGGAGGAAGCCTTGACAACCGAGGGATAGATTTCCGGAACGCCCCGATTGGCCAAGAGCACATCATGCCAGCCGAAAATTTCGGCGCTGCGCAAAATGGCGCCGACGTTCTGGGGGTCTTCCACGTTGTCAATCAACAGCAAACGGTCGGCCGCCTGCAGGCTTTCCAGTGAGGCGTAGGGATAGGATTCCGTTTCCAGCACGACACCCTGGTGCTCCGTTGTCCGGCATAGATCAAAGAGCCGGCGCTTATCGGCGGCGGCCACAGGCACCTTGGTCTCGTTCAATAGTTCGGTAAGTTTGCGGCGCCGGGAACCGGTTGCTCCGCTCGGCCCGAAATAGGCGTTTTGAATTGCGCGGCGCC
Organism: Kiritimatiellota bacterium; assembly: GCA_008636095.1. Classification (GTDB taxonomy): domain Bacteria; phylum Verrucomicrobiota; class Kiritimatiellia; order JAAZAB01; family JAAZAB01; genus VSJD01. The sequence goes on from VSJD01000176.1 coordinate 4,350, forward strand.
GGGCGCGCACGACCTCGAAGGCCGGATTGATGCCGTAAATATATTCGGTGGTCATGTTGGCCTTGTCTGATTTATTACCGCCATAGCGGCGCTATCATCCATTCCGCCGGAAGCCTGCCAATCGTAAAATTGTTTTGCAGTCATAAGTGAACGCTACCAAAATGGCCCGGCGGTTGCCACTTTATTTTGACCGATTGTCAGCGAAATCTATTGACATCTGTTTCTTAAGGAGATACATTGTTTCCTATGAACGAACAAGCCATAGGGCGCAATATTCGCCAGTTGCGGCAGCGCGCCGGCTTGACGTTAACCGCTTTGGCCAAGAAAGCCCGGATGACCAAGAGCACTTTGTCCAAAATTGAAACCGGGCAGACTTCATCCCCCATTTCCACCCTTTTACGAATTGCCGCAACGCTGGAAGTGACCATATCGGAATTTTTCATCGAGGAAACAACCAATCCCCCATTTATTCTGACCCGCAAGGGACAGGGCCAAATCATTGCGCGCGACGGCTCGCAATGGGGATATGCTTATGAGGCGCTGGCATCGAAACTGAAACAAAAAATCGGCGAGCCATTTCTGCTGACTATTCGGCCGGGCGATCCCAAGGGACAATTCCAGCATGGGGGCCAGGAATTTATCTATATGCTTTCCGGTCAAATGGAATTCTCGGTTGGTGGCACAGTTCTGAAACTCAATCCCGGAGATTCGTTGTATTTCAATCCCGCTTTGCTGCATACCACCAGGGTAACCGGAAAACACCCGGCCATATTTCTTTGTATATTCATGCAGAACGTCTCCAAATAATACAGAAAGGAAAGCGGTTATGATTCCAATCAATCTCTCCGGTAAAACAGCCATTATCACCGGTTCCGGCCAGGGACTCGGCGCGAGTACCGCCGCATTACTTGCCCGGGCAGGCGCCAACGTGGTCATTAACTACTTTAATGATCCGCAGGGCATGAACCTTGAGCGCGCAAAGGTCACGGCGGCGGCCATCGGCAATCAAGCGCTATTGATTGACGCCGATGTGCGTGATCTCGCGGCGGTGGCGGCCATGTTCAGCCGGACCATTGATCATTTCGGACAAGTTGACTTGGTGGTCAATAATGCGGGCATTCTCCGGGATCGGAGTATTAAAAAAATGACCAGCGCGGAATGGAGCGATGTGATTGACACTAATTTGACGGGGGTATTTAATGTCTGCAAGCTGGCGGCGGAGAAATTAGCCGATGGCGGACGGATTGTTAATGTGTCCTCAATATCAGCCTTCCAGGGTTTTTTTGGACAGTGCAATTATGCCTCCGCCAAGGGGGGCGTGGCGAGCCTGACCAAGGTGCTCTGTAGAGAAGTGGCCAAAAGAAATATCACGGTCAACGCGGTGGCGCCGGGCGTGGTGTTGACGGAAATGGGAAAATCCATTTCGGAAGAAGTTCGCAAGGAAATGCTCAAATCCATTCCCTTGGGCCGTTTTGGAGAACCGGACGAGATCGGCAAGGTGATCCTGTTTCTCTGCAGTGATCTCGCCTCTTATGTTACCGGCCAGACGATTCACGTCAGCGGAGGCTGGTGGGTATGATGCACCCCTTGCACCAAAACAAATAAAGGTTCGAATGCAATACCACAACCGGCGCGATAGTACTTGCGTTGCAAGATTTAGTGGAATATATCTTAAGTTCATGGAAATATGTGGAATGACGGGTTCTAATTGGAGGGCGAAATATGCTGGCAATTAAAGGAGCCGTGGCCGTCATTACCGGGGGGAGCGGTGGCATTGGCATGGCGCTTGCCAGGTACTGGCTTGATCATGGCGGCCGGGTCGTGCTTGCGGATATATCGGAAGAGGCGTTGCTCAAGGTCCAAGCCGTCCTTGGCGGCGAGACGGCGGTGTTTATGTGTGATGTGACAAAAGAAGGCGACAACAGCCGGCTGGCCGATTTTGTGATCGAAAAATTCGGACAGATCAATCTCGTGGCGCCTTTTGCCGGAATCTTTCGTGATTGCCTGCTGGTTTCGCCGGACAGGGAAACCGGCAGGGTTGTCCGTAAAATGGCGCTGGAAGATTTTAAAAAAGTAATAGACATCAATTTGACCGGTGTGTTTCTAACCGTGCGGGAATGTCTGGAACGCATGATCAACAACAAAAACAAGGGTTTGATTTGCCTGGCTTCTTCAACCGGTTCGCTGGGAACCGCCGGACAGATCAACTATTCTGCGACCAAGGCGGCAATGTCTGTTTTCCCAAAGGTTATCGCGGCGGAATTATTCCGGCGCGGCCTGGGCGGGCAGATTCGTTGCGTGGCCGTGGCGCCCGGGTATTGTGATACTCCCATGGCCAGGAGTATGAACCCAAAAGCTTTTGAAAAGATACTTGAAAACGTGCCGATCGGCCGGTTGATTGGAGCGGATGAAGTTGCTTCGCTGGTTGGCGAATTATATCGCAATGAGGCGCTAACGGGTGATGTTTATTTTATTCACGGCGGATTGCGGCTGGGATCCAAGGGATAAGCCGATTGATTTATGGGTCACCTGGACAGGAGGAGCAAATGGAGAATCAAAAAATTATTCATCCAATTTTATCAGATCTGTCGGCGAATATGAAGCGCGGTAAAATCGTGACCGTTGAGCAAGCCGTGCGATTGATTAAAACCGGTGACACGGTGGCGACCGGCGGTTTTGTCGGCATCGGTTTTGCCGAGGAAATTGCGATAGCCTTGGAAAAATATTTTTTAGAGACCGGTCAGCCCAGAGATTTGACGCTGATTTATGCGGCCGGCCAGGGCGATGGCAAAGACCGCGGGTTGAATCATCTGGCGCATGAGGGATTGATAAAACGGGTTGTTGGAGGTCACTGGGGGCTTGTGCCGAAAATGCAGAAGCTTGCCCTTGAAAATAAAATCGAAGGTTATAATTTTCCGCAAGGCGTGATTACCCACATGTACCGTGACATAGCCGCGCATAAACCACGAACAATCACGCACGTGGGGCTTGGCACTTATGTTGATCCGCGCCATGGCGGCGGCAGGATAAATGCCCGTGCCGTGGAAGACCTGGTTGAGTTGATCAATTTTGACGGCCGGGAATATCTGGCCTATAAAACCTTTCCGATCACAATCGCAATTATCCGGGGCACGACCGCCGACGTGGACGGCAATATTACAATGGAAAGAGAGGCGCTGACCCTTGAAGTTCTGGCCATTGCCACTGCCGCGAAAAATTCCGGCGGTTTTGTGATTGCGCAGGTTGAACGCATTGCCGCCCGCGGTTCGTTGCATCCAAGGCATGTCAGGGTTCCGGGGGTCTTGGTGGATTGCGTTGTGCCGGTCAAGGATCCGGAAAATCACTGGCAAACCTTTGCGGAAAGATACAACCCGGCGTACAACGGTGAAATTCGCGCCCCATTGGCGACTATCTCGCCCATGGCTCTGGACGAAAGGAAAATTATCGCTCGCAGGGCTTTGTTTACATTAACGCCGAACGCGATTGTCAATCTCGGCATCGGCATGCCGGAAGGCGTGGCTAATGTTGCGGCTGAAGAACAAATGCTCGATTATCTGACCATGACTACGGAGGCGGGCGTTTTTGGCGGCATTCCCGCCGGTGGGCTGAGCTTTGGGGCCGCAATCAACACGGAAGCCATTGTAGATCAGCCAAATCAATTCGATTTTTATGACGGGGGTGGACTTGATATCTGCGTGCTTGGTCTGGCGCAGGCTGATCAGCATGGCAATTTAAACGTGAGTAAGTTTGGAACACGCCTTGCGGGCTGCGGCGGTTTCATCAATATCAGCCAGAATTCGAAGATCGTTGTTTTTGTGGGCACTTTTACGGCCGGCGGGTTGGCGGTGTCAATTCGCGCCGGCAGGTTGTTCATCGATCAGGAGGGCAAATCCAAGAAATTTGTGAAGCAGGTCGAACAGGTGACATTTAGCGGCCAGATTGCCCTGCAAGGCGATAAGCCGGTGTATTATATAACGGAACGTTGTGTCTTTAAATTGACCAAAGACGGGATGGAGTTGATTGAAATCGCCCCCGGTATGGATTTGGATAAGCACATACTTTCCCAGATGGAATTCAAGCCGGTGCTGAAATGTGCGCCGCGACTGATGGATGCCCGGATTTTCGCCGAAGCGGCAATGAACCTGCGCGATGATTTGTTCGCCATGCCGCTGGAGAAACGTTTCTTGTATCAAGCAAAAGAAAATATTCTCTTCGTCAATTTTGAAGGGTTGGCGGTGCGCGACATGGCCCAGATTCAGCAGATCAAGGAAGCGGTGGAAAAAATCTGTGCGCCGCTGGAAAAAAAGGTTTTGACAATCGTCAATTACGACAACTTCTCAATTACCCCCGAGTTGATCGAGGAATATGCCGGCATAGTGCAACAACTGGTGTCAAAATATTACCAGAATGTGACCCGTTATACCACGAGTGCATTCCTGCGCATAAAACTGGGCGATGCGTTGAAGAAACGCGCCGTAGCCCCGCATATTTTCGAAAGCCAGACCGCGGCGAAACAGGCTTTGAAGCGCAACTAACGACTGCCGCCGGCCGGTAATAACCTGCATGGGGCCAAATAATTAATGGAAGGATCTTATGAGCAAAGTCAGCCTGATCGGAGCGTACAACACCAAATTCGGGGCGTTTGTAAAGAAGAACAAGGAAACCGGCGAAACGACGGATTTAGCGTCCATCTATGATCTGATCGTTGAAGCCGGGCGCGGCGCCATCTTGGACGCCGGTTTGTTGCCGAAGGATATTGACGCCGTATGGGTCGGTGCATGTTCGCCGGCGCTCTTCGTGAATCAGGAGCATTTGGCCCCGGCGGCGGTCGAGATTGATCCGGAACACTTCCGTTTCATTCCGATAACCCGGACCGAGGCGGCGTGCGCCTCATCTTCCGTTGCGCTCTATAATGCGGTATATGGAATTGAGTCGGGCAGGTTCAAGCGGGTTTTGGTGATCGGCGTGGAAAAAATGTCCTTGTTGAACACCGCGGGCGTGACGCACGCGCTGGCCTGCTGTTCACATTGGCCGACGGAGGGCGCCAGGGGAATGTCTTTCCCGGATTTGTTCGCCGCATATGCCAAAGCCTATCAAACGTGTTATGGCATTTCAGACGACGTGTTGCGCAGGATGCTGGCGACCGTCGCGGCGTTGGCCTACAAAAACGGTGTTCGGAATCCGCTGGCGCATTTTGGCGCCGGCGGTCCGTCAGATAGATATAAATTATTTACCGCCGACGCGATATTGCAATTGCCGGCAGAAAAAAATCCGGTGGTTTCCGCGCCATTGCATCTTCACGATTGTTCCCTTATTTCAGATGGGGCTGCGGCAGTTGTGCTGGCTCCGACGGAGCTGGCGCAGGCCGAGAAGCGGAAAACGGTCGAAATTGCCGGGATCGGTCATGCGGAAGATCGCTTGCCGATCGGAGCGCACGCCAACCTGCATGAACTGACGGCGGCGAAACATGCCGTCAACAAGGCTTTCCGGGAAGCCGGTATTACGGCCCATGACGTTCAGGTTGCCGAAATTCACGACTGCTTTACGATTAGTCAGGTGCTGTGCGTGGAAGCATTGGGGTTATCGTCGGATGGACGGGCGGGATACGATTATCTGGCAGGCCGATTTACTTCCGAGGATGTCTGTGCCGT
>VSJD01000175.1 GCA_008636095.1 Kiritimatiellota bacterium
CAATCTTTCCGGCGGACTTAAAGCCAAAGGTCATCCGGTTGGCGCAACGGGGGTTTCCATGCATGCTCTGATATATAAGCAGTTGGCCGGTGACCCGATCGGGTTGGCGTATGGCAAGGGTCAGCCGGAAATTGGCGTCACGCTCAACATCGGCGGTGCGGGAGTTACCAATTGTGTCACGGTGCTTCGCCGCCTGTAACCTGCTCGTCGGCGCGGTCAACTCGCAAAGGTAGATGCCCCCGGCTACCCGTCGTGCCGAACCATTGTCCCAACTGTGCGACGGCTTGAAAACAGCGTAAAAGCCGTGTTCACACCCCGTGCACGGCGGCGGCCAATTCGCGGACCAGCTCAGCCAGCCGGCCTTTGCGGGCGGCCTCCACCAGTGCACTGCCGACCACGACGGCATCGGCATGCCGCGCCGCTTCGTGCGCCTGGGCGCCGTCGCTGATGCCGAACCCGGCGGCGATGGGCAGATCCGTGCAGGTTCGCAGGCGATCAATATTTTTCTTTGCGTTGAACACCCGCCGCGTGGGCGGCACCCGCCGCGTGCGCGCGCCGGTCACACCTTTCACCAGGATGTAATATACGAATCCGTCCGCTTCGGCCAGCAGTCTCCGTGCCCGTTCCGGCGAGGTGGTTGGCGCAATGAGCTGAATAAACAACAGCCTGTGGCGTTTCATCGGCGCGCGCAGTTCGGCCGATTCCTCGAACGGCAAATCCACCACCAGGAGACCGTCAATTCCCGCGCGCTTCGCGTCCCGGCACAGTTTGGTATATCCATACCGGAACAATGGGTTGGCATAACTGAACAGGATCATGGGGGTCTTAAACGAGCGGCGCAGGCGCGCGGCCATGGCCAGGATCTGTTTCAGGTTCGCACCGGATGCCAGGGCGCGCCGGCCCGCGGACTGGATGGAGGGGCCATCGGCCGTCGGGTCGGAAAATGGCACGCCGAGCTCCAGGAGATCCAAACCGTTGGCCAGCGCCAATCGGATATTCCGCTCCGAGGTTTTCAAATCCGGATCGCCCGCCGTCAGGTATCCGATCAGCGCCTTGCGGCCTTGCCTCCGCAATGTTTGAAATGTTTGTGTGATTCGGTTCACTGTATTTGCCTCAATGTTTTCTGTGTTTTTGTTTGTACGACACAATGTTGTCCAGGTCCTTGTCGCCGCGGCCGGACAGGTTGATGACAATAGTTGCGCGTGCGCCCAGTTTGCGCGAGCGTTTTTTGGCTTCCGCCAGGGCGTGGCTCGATTCCAGTGCCGGCAGGATTCCTTCCAGGCGGGTGAGATCATCGAATGCCTGCAGAGCTTCGGTATCGGTGATGGAACAATATTCAACCCGAGCGGTGTCGGCCCAGTGCGCGTGTTGCGGTCCGACGCCGGGGTAATCCAGGCCGGCGCTGACCGAGTGCGCGTTCTGCACCTGGCCGTCGTTGTCCTGGAGCAGATAACTTTTGGAGCCATGCAGGATGCCGATACTGCCCGCCCCGATACTGGCGGCGTGTTTGCCGGTGCGGATGCCGAACCCCGCGGCCTCAACGCCGACCAGCCGAACACTTGTCTTGTCCAGGAAGGCCGAAAAAATACCGGCCGCATTACTGCCGCCGCCAACGCAGGCGATGACCATGTCCGGCAGGCGTCCGGTTTTTTCAAGTATTTGCGCGCGGGTTTCCGTGCCGATCACGCTTTGAAAAGTCCGGACCATGCTGGGGTAGGGATGCGGGCCGGCCACGGAACCGATAACGTAAAAGGTGTCGTCCACGCGCGCAACCCAGGCGCGCATGGCCTCGCTCATGGCGTCCTTGAGGGTGGCCGTACCGCTGTGCACGGGATGAATCCCGGCGCCGAGGAACTGCATGCGCTGAACGTTGGGCGCCTGGCGCCGGATGTCTTCTTCACCCATGAACACTTCGCATTCCATCCCGAGCAGGGCCGCCGCCGTGGCGGTAGCCACGCCGTGCTGGCCGGCGCCCGTTTCGGCCATGAGGCGTGTTTTGCCCATACGGCGGGCCAGCAGGGCCTGGCCGATCGTATTGTTGATCTTGTGAGCGCCGGTATGGTTCAGGTCCTCGCGCTTGAGGTAAAGGCGTGCGCCGCCATAGGCTTTCGTCAGGCGCTCGGCCAGATAAAGCGGCGAAGGCCGCCCCACGTAATCCCGGAGGATATCATGAAACAACTTGTTAAATACCGGGTCCTTCACCGCCTTGCGATAGGCTTGCTCCAACTCGATGAGCGCCGGCATCAGTGTCTCGGCCACATAGCGTCCGCCATAGGGACCGAAATGACCCCGGGCATCAGGTTCGTGCTTCATCTTGAACTCCTATCTCCTTGTTAAAATTCTCTGTATAACGCGGCTCTACCCGCAACCCAAAGAATATGCCCGCTAAACACGCGAAAGGAACGCTAAATTAAAAGGAAAATCTTTTCTTCTTTCGCGTGTTTCGCGGGCAATGTTCCGGTTTCTTTTCTTGTTTATAGCAGTTTCCGTTGGACCTAATGAACTTCTTTCACGGCCTGGATGAAGGCCGCCACTTTGCGACGATCTTTTTTCCCCGGCGCCTTTTCCACGCCGCTGGCCGTATCCACGCCCAGCGGGGCGACAATGCGAATCGCTTCGGCGACATTGTTCGGGGTCAAGCCCCCGGCCAGCATCAGCGGCGCCTGACGGGCCAGTTTGGCCGCCAAGGGCCAGTCGGTTGTCCGGCCGGTCCCTCCGTATCGGCCCCGGACGGTGGCGTCCAGCACGTAACGTGCCGTTGGCCATTGGTCCGGCGCGGGGTCAGGTTTGCCGTGACGCAGGCGCGCGGCGCGCCAGACCGGAACCGGCATGTCGATCCAATCGGCCAAGCGCTCATCACCATGGAGTTGAATGGCATGCAAGCGGCAATCGCGCGCCAGCATTTCCACAAGTTCGCGGTGCGCATTCACGAAGACGGCAATGGCCCGCGCGCCGGCCGGGAGCCGATCCAGCAGGCGGCGCAAGGCGCCAGGCGTGATGCGGCGGGGTGATCGTTCGTACAGCACAAATCCCAGGTAATCCGCCCCCGCGTCCAGCGCCATGCGGGCATCCGGCAGATTGGTCAATCCGCAGATTTTAATTTCAGTTGTTCGGCGCATAGCGTTAACCTTAACCATCGAGAACCGCTATTAAAAACAAGAATCTTACCACGGATGGCACGGATATCACTGATATGAAATGAGTTAACCCGGGACACACTGGTCTTTCTATCCGTGTCATCAGTGTCGGTAATGTGGTTGATTTCTTTGGGTTGCGGGCAGATCTCGTGTTAGCTGCCTAATAACGCGCGCAGAGTGGCGGCCGCGTTGTCCGATTTCATCAGCGTTTCGCCGATTAAAAATCCTTTATATCCTCGTGCCTGCAGGTCCTCAATGGTGTGCCGGCTTTTTATGCCGCTTTCGGCGATTGCCAGGCGGCCCGGCGGAATCAGGGGCGCCAGATCCCGGGCTTGCTCCAGATCGGTCTTCAACGTATTCAGGTTCCGGCTATTGACGCCTATGATGGCCTGGTCGAGTGAGAGGATGCGGTCCATCTCGTCCCGCGTATGCACCTCCACAATCACATCCAGCCCAATGGCAAGCGCAATGCTATAAAGTTCGTTCAATAAATGGTCTTCCAGGCCGGCCGTAATCAGCAAGATGACATCCGCGCCCAGTGCCCGCGTCTCAAAGACCTGGTAAGGATCGGACACAAAGTCCTTGCGCAATATCGGCAAATTCACCGCCTGGCGGACCTGCTTCAGATCCTCATCCCGGCCAAGGAAATGCCGGGGCTCCGTCAGCACCGAAACACCGACCGCCCCCGCCTGTTCATAAGTCCTGGCCACTGCCGCCGGATCATATACTTTGCACAGCAGGCCTGCCGATGGGCTCGCCTTTTTGACTTCGGCGATAATGCCCGCCTGGCAGCCGCGCGCTTGCGCGCAAGTCAGCCGCTCCTTCAAGCTCCTGATCTTGGGAAGCCCCGCAACGATCCGTTCCAGGCGCTCAAGCGGCAGATGTGCGCTGGCCTGCCGGGCATCGTTGCGCCGCTCGGCTATTATGGATTGGAGGAAAGAGCTCATGTTCATAAATGGAAACTGCCCAAGTATGGGAGTATCGGCGTACGGGTGTGTGGGAGTACAGAGAAAACTCTTTACTTCCATACACCCAGATTCTTTGTCATGCTCCTCCATATACTGAACACCGAACACCTGCGTAGTCAGCGCGTGTGTTCGATCAGCGCCTGTAGCTTAGCCGCGGCCTGGCCGCTGTCAATGGAGGTTTTCGCCAGTTCAAAGCCCTGGTTCAGATCATCGGCTTTACCGCCGGTGACAATACCGGCGGCTGCATTGAGCAACACAATATCGCGCGCGGCGCCGCTTTCGCCCGCAAGCACACGGCGGGTGATTGCCGCGTTTGCTTCCGGGGAACCGCCCCGCAGGGAATCTGCCGAATGATAGGCACTAATGAGCGGGAGCGGGTCCAGCTCGTAAGTGCGCAAGCGGCCATCACGCAACTCCGTGACGCGTGTCGTTGTGGTGGCCGTGATTTCATCAAGGCCGTCCCGGCCATGCACAATGAAGGCCCGCTTACTGCCCAGGGTGCGTAAGACGGCGGCAAAACTTTCGGTTAGTTCCGGCGCAAACACGCCCAGGATTTGTCCGCGGGCGTTGGCCGGGTTGGTTAATGGGCCCAGCATGTTAAAAATGGTGCGGACGCCCAGTTCCCGGCGTACCCCGGCAACGTGTTTCATGGCCGGATGCAGGTTGGGGGCAAACAGGAAACCGATCCCGATATCGCGGATGCATTCTTCCACGGTTTCCGGCGGCGCCTCAATATTAATACCCAGCGCAACCAGGACGTCGGCCGAACCGCATTGACTGGTGACCGCCCGATTGCCGTGCTTGGCCACCGGCACGCCTGCGCCGGCCACAACAAACGCGGCCGTGGTGGAAATGTTGAATGTGCCCGCGTTGTCGCCGCCTGTTCCGCAGGTGTCCACGACCGGCATACCGCCGGTGTCAATCAGCACGGCGTGCCGCCGCATGGCGGCCGCGGCGCCGCTCAGCTCGTCTACGGATTCACCCTTCATGCGCAGGGCGGTAAGAAACGCGCCGATCTGTGCCGGCGTGAGCCGGCCATCCATGAGCTGGTCGAACACCGTGCCGGCTTCAGACGCGGCCAGGTCGCGGCGGTCTATTAGTTTTTGCAGTACGTGTTGCATGGTGTTCCTTCTCTAAGTATGGGAGTATGGATGTATGGGCGTGTGGGAGTATAGAGCAAATTCATTACTCCCATACCCCCTCCCACTCTTTTCAATGCTGCCCCGCGGCCAACTCCAGAAAGTTGCGAAGCAAGTGCTTACCGGACGGTGTCAGGATTGATTCCGGATGAAACTGGACGCCGTAGGTTGCGTGCCGGCTGTGGCGCAGGCCCATGATTTCATTGTCCTCGCTGTTGGCCTCGATCACCAGTTCCGGGGGCAGGCCTGCGCGCATAATGGCCAGGGAATGATACCGCCCGGCCACAAAGGGGTTCTTGAGCCCTTGATACAGCCCCTTGCCGGTGTGATGGATGAGCGACGTTTTGCCGTGCATGATTTGCTGGGCGCCGGCCACCCGTGCGCCGAAGGCCGCACCGATGGCCTGGTGGCCCAGGCATACGCCCAGGAGCGGGACAGTGCCGGACAGCCGGCGGATTAATGCCACGGAAATGCCGGCTTTCTCGGGCGTGCAGGGGCCGGGCGAGATAATCACAGCCTGTGGATGCAAATTGACCACGGCATCCACCGTCACAGTGTCGTTGCGGAATACCTGGATTTCGGCGCCCAGCGCGCCGAGCGCATGCACCAGGTTGTAGGTGAACGAATCGTAATTATCAATTAGGATGATCATAAGGAATGGTTAATGGTTGATGGTAGATGGTTAATGGAAGAAGCCGGCGAAGCGTTCATGGGTTTGGATTTTCCATGTAATAGGATTTTTCGTTCAATGCTCGTAATTAAATTGCCCAGCTGATGAAGAGCATCTTCATATCCAGCGAACAGTGTTTCGTCACCGACTGTCAGTAGATGCGTGTCTTTGGCATAGTTAAGATGAGTCAATGTTTCGCGCGCTTCGCGGCGGCAGCGATGCAAAGATTGTAAATATTCCGTGCTGTATTGAGAATAAAAACCCTCAGTCATGTTGGCGCATGCCGATTCCGATGCCCTCAATAATTGGCTCCGTAACCACTTAAAATCTGGCCGGAATGGGCGGCTCATCATTTCGATCTTCAGCGCCAGTTCATAAAATAGCCGATACACCGGCATATCCTCAACATTTTCGATATGTTTCTTTTCCATGCTGCGTCTCATTGCTCATCAATCATTCTTATCTTCGATTCCATTAACCATTGACCATTTCCCATCAACCATTCTCTTCCAATCGGAGTCCGTTGGCGGCCAAGGCTACCGCGTTTTGCATGCCGCGCGCCTTGTGACAGGTCTCCTCGAATTCCTTTTGCGGGTCGGAATTGTAGACGACGCCGCCGCCGGCCTGGATGGCGATGGTGCCGTCGGCGATTTCCAGGGTGCGGATCGTGATGGCAAAATCCATGCTGCCGTCGTAGCTGATGTAGCCCAACGCACCGCCGTAGGCCCCGCGCGGTTCGCTCTCCAGCTCGTGGATGATTTCCATGGCACGGATTTTGGGCGCGCCCGACAGTGTGCCGGCGGGAAAGGTGGCGCGGATAACATCGGTGGCGTCACAGCCCTGGCGCAGAATGGCTTCGACATGCGAGACAATATGCATGACGTGGCTGTAACGTTCGATCGTCATGTATTCGCGCACTTGCACGCTGCCGGTTTCGGCCACGCGTCCAAGATCGTTGCGGCCCAGGTCCACCAGCATAATGTGCTCGGCCTTTTCCTTGTCGTCGGAGAGGAGATCGTCAGCCAGTTGGCGGTCCTCCTGTTCGGTGGCGCCGCGCGGGCGCGTGCCGGCGATAGGCCGCAGTTCCACGCGGTTGCCCGTGAGCCGCACCATGACCTCCGGTGAAGAGCCCACCAGGGCCTGGTCGCCGATCTTAAGGAAATAAAGGTAGGGCGAGGGGTTCAGCAGGCGCAGGGCGCGGTACAACTGGAAGGGCGGCACTTCCGAGTTGGCGCTGAACCGCTGACTTGGGACCACCTGAATGATATCCCCGGCAACAATGTAATCCTTGGCTTTGCGGACGATGGCCTGGTACTGGGCGCTCGTCATATTGGAGGTAAACGTTACCGGCGGATAAACGCGATTTTCGGTGTGCGGCGCCGGTTGCTGGAGGATTGTCTCGATGGCCGCGATTTTCCGGCAGGCGGCCTCGTAGGCCTGTGTCGGTGTAGCACCGCCCGCTTGGGCGGCGGGGCGGGAGCAGACGATGATCTTGATCGTGTTGCGCAGGTTGTCGAACACGATCAGGTTATCCACTTTCAGGAAGCGGCTGATCGGCCGGCTCCCGCCACGGACCAGCTTTGGTGTTGGCAGGCGTTCGAACTCGCGGACGGCCTCGTAGCCGATGTAACCCACGGCTCCGCCGAAAAAGCGAGGCAGGCCCGGCATGGGGGCCGCGCGCACACCCTGGTACACGGGCCGCAGGCGCCGGAGCAATTGCGGATCCGTAACATCGGTGTGTTCGATTTCGAACAAAAGCTCAGGCTCGACGCCAATGAAGGAATAGCGGCCCCAGGTTTCGCCGCCCTCGATACTTTCGAGCAGGAACACGTTCGGGTTATCCACGAAGCGCCGGAGCACGGAGACCGGCGTTTCGAGATCGGCCAGCACTTCCTTGCAGACCGGGATCAGGTCGTATTTCTCGGCCAGCGCGAGGTAGTCCTGTAAGGTTGTGTGTTGCATGGTGTTTCTATATATAGAAACAGCTGGGCGCTGTCAATAGAAAAAACATTTTTTTTTGTTCGTGCATTTTGCATTGCGCCGCCGGCGGGCGATTCTATACTGGCCTTCGCCCTTCTTCGCCAGAAAGCCCGGTAGCTTGCCACAGGGAGGAATGGCGTTCTTGGCTTCGCAGGGTTTCGCAAAGATACCCCGCGGCTTGCCGCGGGGTGCTTCACCATGAATTGGATTACGGCAACCAAAACCGGTGTGATGCTGTCCGTGCACGCCTGCCCGCGTGCCGCGCAGGATCAAGTGCAGGGCCTGCACGGGGATGCCGTCAAGATCCGCCTGCGGGCGCCGCCGGCGGATGGTAAGGCCAACGATGCGTTGATCGTCTTTCTCAGCCGGATACTGGATGTGCCCGCGCGCCACTTGATTATTGTGGCCGGGCACAGCGCGCGCCGCAAACGCGTGGCCATTGCCGGAGTAACTGCGGCGGTTGTGCAGGCCAAGCTGGGTCTATAACCCACAACCAAAGCAAACATCAACTTGTCCGCCATAGCTTTAGCGACGGTGGAACATCCAGCCCTCCTACGCCCGAGCGCTTCGAAGGGCAAGTTATCGAATGCCCAACGTCGAATGACGGAATAAGAACAAAGAATACCAGCAACCTTTGCATTTGGCGAAAACAGGCAATCTTGGCTTGCCAAGCGTGGTTTGCGGGCAAGCCCGTATCAGGCCAATTCCAGTTCGCTTTTGCAAAGTTCGTAAAACCGGCATTGCCGGCAGGTATCGAGATCGGCGGATTGTTCCCAGTCCTCCTGCGGCAGGGGCTGGTTCCTGCGGATGTCGCCTGCCACGAGGTATTCGGCCATTGTTGCGACCGATTCACGGATTAACCCGCGGGCGTGTTCCAGATCGTGATTGGTCAAGACCATGCTCTGGGTGGCGCCCTTCGAAAGGTATTCCAGGTGCACCTGGATGCGCTCGGGTGGGAGGGCGTGTTTGATGTGGGCCCATAGGCCGTAAATGGTCATCTGGTCCCGGTGCGCCGGTTTCTCACTGCCCGCCTTCCAGTCGTGGATGTGCAGGAGGTCCTCTGCGCGATAGGCGTAATCCGGGATGGCATACACCTTGACGGACTCAAACAGGAACGATTCGGGGTCGCCGCCATCCGCGTGGGCGATGCTAACTTCCTGCTCCGGGCGCACGGACCCCAAGCGCGGCAGGACCTGCTCCAGAAAATTAGCCAGGCAGCGCTTGATCTGCTCGATCATGCGCGCGGTCATATCCGCCTCGGGCGTGTGGTGATGCGCGGGGTAGTAATGTTCATGCAGGCAGCAGTGTTTTTTGGGATTGGCCTGCCATAGTTTCTTTTTGGACTCATTCCAGCATTGATTCAGGTAAGGCTTGGCGACCGTTTCATAGGCTTGGGCCGCGGTAACCGGCTTGCCCGCCTGGGCGGAATGCTCCGCCTGCGCGGAATGCTCCGCCTGCGCGGAATGCTCCGCCTGCGCGGAATGCTCCGCCTGCGCGGACTGCTCCGCCTGCGTCTGCCGGAGCGCCCACATGATGGCGCGTTCCACGGCATTGCCCTGGAGCGTGAACCGGTTTTCCATTTTACCCAGCCGGTAGGCCGTGCGGGCCAGGTTCGGGGCATCCGCCTTCCACCCGCCCCACATGGCGTACTTGGCCAGGTACCGGCGGCGCGGGCATTCTTCAAAGTCCGCCCGCGCGGAAATAGACCAGGAAAAGGTGTTGATTAGTTCGGCCATAGCATTTATCCGGAAGTCATGAATCCTGATAAACCGACAATCATGATTGCGCCTCCATTTCCTTCTCAATCTCTTTGACCGTCGGCAGGCTGCCTTTGAATTCTTTGGGCAGCGCCTTGACGATTTTCGTTTCCCATTGGGCCACGCCGATGGGCTTCTTGACATCGCGAAGCGCATATTCGACAACAATTTTGTCCTTGGATCGACATAGTAATAAACCAATGGTCGGCTTGTCGTCGGGATGGCGGAGAAGATCATCCGCCGCCGAAAGATACATGTTCATTTGTCCGGCGAAACCCGGTTCGAACGGAACAGCTTTCAGTTCCACGACTACGTAGCAGCGCAGTTTGACGTGGTAAAATAAAAGGTCGAGATAGAAGTCTTTTGATCCCACTTCCAGATGCACCTGCCGGCCCATGAAGGCGAATCCCGCGCCGAGTTCCAACAGGAAACGTTGGATGTGTCCCATCAGAGCGTGCTCGACCTCGCGTTCCCGGCGGGGATCGGCTGTGCCGAGGAAGTCGAACAGGTACGGGTCTTTGAATATCTGCCCCGCCATGTCCGAATCGGCTGGCGGCAACGTAGCCGGGAAATTGTTAATGGCTTTGCCCAGACGTTTGTGGGCACAGCCGTCAATCTGCAGACAGAGAATGGGTTGAGACCAGCCGTGCTCCACTGTTTTCCGCGCATACCAGAGGCGAATATCAGGTTCTTTCAATTTCTCCATCAGGGCCAGATTATGGTACCAAGTGATTTGTGCAAGCGGCCCTTGCACAATTGCCCGATTCGGCCAAGTGGCGGCAAAGGCGCGCATGTACTTCAAATTGCGCGGCGAAAGACCTTGCATATCTGGAAAGGCGTCCCGTAGGTCGAAGGAGAGGCGATCAATGACCTTTGTGCCCCAACCCTCGGATGCTTGCCGTTTCAGAATGATCTGCCCGATTTCCCAGTATGCCAGGATCATCGCGGCGTTTGCGGAAAGCACCGTCTTGATCCGGCTCTCTTGTATCCGTTTCTTGAGGTCGGCCAGCGTGGCGGCGTAGTCAGGCGGTAATTCCGCAACCATTGCCGGGACCGTGAACCGGGCTTCATCTCGCGCGCGTCCCAGAGCGCGGCGTGATCCTGCGTTTAGCCGGACAAGGGCTATCGCATTCCGCTTAGACTTCATAACCCAGCCTTTTCAAATTCGCTCGCATCCCCAGCTTGGCCCGTTACACATATCCATTCTTGCTGGGTTCAGCATAATGCTGGACTATGCGCTTAAGCAAGCCTATTTCAAGGCGCCGGAAATCTGTAAATATTTTTCTTCTTCTCCATGGTCTTTGCGGGTATAAAAGATCAGAAATGCCGCCAGAATGCGCGGGGGATAAAGGAGCAAGATTAAAAATATGGTCATAGCCGGTATAAAACCGGCTCTACAAATATGATGCATAAGGTAGAGCCGACTTTACGTCGGCTATTTTCAGGGGAGCAACATGAATCAGGCGATACCGGAAAAACTGGGAATCATTGCCGGGCGCGGCGCGTATCCGCGGCTACTGGCGGAAGGTGCCAGGAAACAGGGCGTGCGGCAGGTGGTGGCCGTGGCGTTTCGCGGGGAAACCGATCCGCGAATCGAAAAGGCGGCTGATCACGTCGTATGGCTGCGCGTCGGCCAATTAGAGGCCATGCTGGAAGCCTTTCGTCGGCATGGAATCGCCCAGGCGGTTATGGCCGGTCAGATTGCGCCCTCGAATCTTTTTAATATCCGCCTGGATGTCCGCGCGCTGACTATCCTGGCCCGGCTAAAGAACCGCAACGCCCAAACCATTTTCGGTGCCATTGGGGATGAACTTCATGCCATGGGGGTCGAACTCCTGCCGGCCTACCGGTTCATGGAGGACACCATGCCGGCGCCGGGCTTGCTCAGCCGCCGCGCGCCGACCGAGCGCGAGCGCCTGGACATCGAGCTGGGTCTCCAGGCGGCCAAGGCCACCAGCGCCCTGGAAATCGGGCAGACGGTTGTGGTCAAGGAAGGCGTGATCCTGGCGGTAGAGGCCTTTGAGGGTACGGACGAGACCATGCTGCGCGCCGGGAAGCTGGGGGGCGCCGGCGCCGTGGTGGTGAAGGTTGCGCGGCAGGGCCACGACATGCGCTACGACATTCCCGTGGTCGGCTTGCGCACCATGGCGGTGCTGAAAAAAATCAAGGCCGCCGTGCTGGCCGTGGAAGCGCACCGGACCATCTTGCTGGAACGGGAACAAATCATTGAAGGAGCTGACAAACAAAATTTGGCATTCATAGCGGTGGAAGTGGAAAATAAAATAAATTCCAAGTTCCAAGTTCCAAATTCCAAGGAAGTTTCAAATTCCAATTAAGAAACAAAGACAACAAGATGACAACGGAAAATACCAGGCCACAGGCTTTGGACGAGCGCACATTTCTATTTGCTCAGAATGTGCGCATGTTTGTTACTCAATTGCCGAAAACCGCGAGCAATCAAGAAGACATTAAACAGGTTGTCCGCTCATCCGGTTCAGTCGCGGCCAATTACATTGAAGCCAACGAGGCGCTCAGCAAGAAAGATTTTATCCTGCGCATGAAAATATGCCGCAAAGAAGCCAAGGAAAGCCGTCTATGGCTCCGTTTGCTCAATTGCGGCGAACATGATCAATTAGGCAAGAAGAGTTTAACTCTTATTCAGGAAGCCACGGAATTAATGCTCATTTTTAACGCCATCATTACCAAGAGCGGTTTGACTTAGGCGATTGTTTTGTTTGAAATTTGATTTGGTTTCCTTGGAATTTGGAATCTGGAACTTGGAATTTTGTTGGAGGGGTTGCTATGAGCGATCATAAAGTCCGTGTTGGCGTGGTGGGCGTCGGCAGTCTCGGCCAGTGGCATGCCCGTATTTATTCGGAATTGCCGGCGGCCGAGTTGGTCGGGGTGTATGACATCAATCAGGCGCGGGCCGAAGAGATTGCCCGGCGCTATCGGACGCGGGCCATCCGGGACATGGCCGAATTGGCCGGCATGGTCGAGGCGGCCAGTATCGTGGTGCCGGCGGACAAGCATTTCGAAGCGGCCGCGCATTTTCTCGAGCGCGGTGTGCACCTCCTGGTGGAAAAACCAATTGCCACCCGTACGGCCGATGCCGAGGCCATGGTAACCTCCGCCCAGCAGAAGAACCTCGTCCTGCAGGTGGGGCACGTCGAGCGGTTTAATCCCGTGCTGAAATTCCTGGAAGGCATCCTGGTGCGGCCGCGGTTCATCGAGGCCCACCGGTTACAGCCCTATCCGCCCGCGCGCGCGGGCCAGTCCCCGCGCGGGACGGAGGTCAGCGTGGTGCTGGATCTCATGATCCATGATCTGGAAATCATCCTGCACCTGGTGCGCTCGCCGGTGCGCGAGTTTCATGCCGTGGGCGTGCCGGTCCTGAGCCCCAGCGAGGATATCGCCAATGTGCGCCTCGAGTTCGAAAACGGTTGTGTGGCCAACGTGACCACCAGCCGGATCAGCCCGGAACATTTGCGTAAAATCCGCGTGTTCCAGGAGGATGCGTACATCTCGCTGGATTACGAAAAGCAGTCCGGGGAAATCTACCGCAAGACCCAGTCGCGCATTGAGCGGAGCAAGGTGCCGATCGAGAAAGGCGAACCGCTGAAAAACGAATTGACGGCGTTTGTCGAATGCGTGCAAACGCGCGGCGCGCCGGTCGTCAGCGGCGAACAGGCGGCGGAAGCGTTGAAGCTGGCCGCAGCCATCTGCCGCCAGATCCGGAATTCGGATAGACGCCAGACGCCAGACGCCGGCCTGCCCACCGTAGCCCCTGGGGCGAAGGCGGGACGCCAGCCTGGAGAGGAATAAAGCAAACGCCGGACTCGCGAAGCGTGTGGCAAGTATCCATGTGTTTTTTCATTCGACGTTCGGCGTTCGATGTTGGATGTTCGATGTTTTCTTAAATAATATTCATGAGGCCTCCTTCCATCATGATCATCGCCGGGGAGATTTCTGGCGATATGCACGCCGCCGCCCTGGTGCGGGCGATTCGCCGGCGCCGGACCGACATCGAGTGCTTTGGCATCGG
Organism: Kiritimatiellota bacterium; assembly: GCA_008636095.1. Lineage (GTDB taxonomy): Bacteria > Verrucomicrobiota > Kiritimatiellia > JAAZAB01 > JAAZAB01 > VSJD01. The sequence goes on from VSJD01000175.1 coordinate 13,697, forward strand.
CGGTGAGAACCTGCGCGCGGCCGGCATGGAAATCCATTATGACGTTCGCGACATGGCCGTCCTGGGGCTGACGGAAGTCCTGCTCCGGTTTAGATTTTTTAACCGGGTATTTAACGAGATGTTGGACTTGGCCCGGAAACGCCGGCCGGATGCCATTCTGCTGGTGGACTATCCGGGATTCAATCTGCGGTTTGCCGCCCGGGTACATGCGTTGGGCTTCAAAGTGCTCTATTATATTTGCCCGCAGGTGTGGGCCTGGAACCGCGGCCGCATTCCGAAGATGGCGCGGGTTGTGGATCGCCTGTTGGCGATTTTTCCGTTTGAAGTGGACGTGTTCAAGGATAGCGGCCTGCGCGTGGATTTTGTGGGCCACCCACTGGTGGCGCAAGCGGCCTCAGTGCGTGCGGAGCCCCTGGTGCCATTACCCTGGCAGGGTGAACCGCGTATTGCGCTTTTGCCCGGGAGCCGCTATCATGAAGTTAATCGCATTCTGCCGGTGATGTGGGCGGCGGCGACACGCGTGCAGTGTCAATTTCCCGGCGCCGGATTCATCATCGCCGCGCCGTCGGAGGAAGTGGCCGGCTGGGTGCGTGCCGTGATGGGCTCCTTGGGCAAGGGGCCGGAGCATGTATCCGTGGTAGCCGGGCAGACGCGGCAGATCTTGCGCCAGGCGCGCGCGGCGTTGGTGGCGTCCGGCACCGCCACGATTGAAACGGCATTGATGCGCTGTCCCATGCTCGTGGTCTACCGGGTAGCCTGGGCCACGTATTGCTTTGGGCGGCTCCTGATCCGTGTGCCGTACCTGGGCATGGTCAATATCGTTGCTGGAGAGCGCCTGTGCCCGGAATTCATCCAACATGAGGCGCGTCCGGAAGCGATGGCCGCGGCGTTGGCGCCGCTCCTGCGCGACGGACCCGAGCGGGAAATAATGCTGGCCGGTCTTGACCGCGTCAGCCAAGCCCTGGGCGATTCGCAGGCGGCCGAGCATGCCGCGGATATTATTTTGCAGGAATTGTAAATACTCAGATGCCTGCATAATTGCAAAGAGGAGATAACCACGGATCACACGGATGGCACGGATAGGGGAAGATGGAGATGTTTTCCTTGATCACATCCGTGAAATCAGTGTCGGTAATGTGGTCTCTTGGGTTCAAAAAAGAGTGGAAAAAATGGAACCAAGGGAGCATCGTATACGGCCAGTGGGTGAAAGTGAAAACACTCACTGGGGCGACACGGGAGACGCTCGAGGATTGCAATGGAGTTGCTCTCCGATTCAGTGTCTGAGCGCCGGCGGACATCACCCACGTGGGGCTAAACACCCCGTATGCCTGTATGTAACGTGGCCGCCTGCTCCCGATGGTTCCGGTGAAAAGGAAAGCAAAATGAACGA
>VSJD01000281.1 GCA_008636095.1 Kiritimatiellota bacterium
TCATTGGTGCCGGTCCGATCGTCATCGGCCAGGCCTGTGAGTTCGATTATTCCGGTGTGCAGGCTTGCAAGGCGCTCAAGGAAGAGGGCTACGAACTCGTGCTGGTCAACAGCAACCCGGCCACAATCATGACCGATCCGGAATTCGCCGACCGGACCTACCTGGAGCCGCTGACCGAACCGATTCTTGAGGAAATCATCCGCCGCGAGCGGCCGGACGCGCTCTTGCCGACGTTGGGAGGACAGACGGCACTGAATCTGGCCATTGCCCTTCATGATCATGGTGTGCTGAAACGTTACCATGTGGAAATGATCGGCGCCCGGGCGGAAGTAATCCGTAAGGCGGAGGATCGGAACCTGTTCAAGGAGGCCATGGCGAAAATCGGCATGGATGTGCCGCGCGGACAGTCCGCGCATTCTCTCGAAGAGGCGCTGAAGATTCAGGCCGCTATGGCCGGTTTTCCCCTGATTATTCGGCCCGGCTTTACCTTGGGCGGTTCCGGCGGGGGAATTGCCCGGGACGAGGCAGAGTTCCGGACCATCGTAGCGCGCGGCTTGTCGTATAGTCTCAACTCCGAGGTGCTGATCGAGGAATCGGTGATCGGCTGGAAGGAATTCGAGCTGGAGGTCATGCGGGACAGGAAGGATAATTGCGTTATCGTCTGTTCCATTGAAAATGTTGATCCCATGGGTATTCACACGGGCGACAGTGTGACCGTGGCCCCGGCGCAGACGCTGACGGATCGCGAATATCAACGCATGCGGGATGCCACGTTGGCCGTCATCCGCGAGATTGGTGTGGAAACCGGTGGAGCGAATGTGCAGTGGGCGGTCAATCCGGCCAATGGCCGCATGGTGATCATCGAGATGAATCCGCGCGTATCGCGCTCCAGCGCGCTGGCATCCAAGGCCACGGGGTTCCCCATCGCCAGGATCGCGGCCAAGCTGGCCGTCGGCTACACGCTGGATGAATTGCGCAACGACATTACCCGCGAAACCCCGGCTTGTTTCGAACCAGCGATCGATTACGTGGTCACCAAGGTGCCGCGGTTCACGTTCGAGAAATTCCCCGCTGCCGATACCACCCTGGGAACGCAAATGAAGTCGGTGGGCGAGACGATGAGTATTGGACGGACGTTCAAAGAGTCGTTCCAGAAGGCTTTGCGCTCACTTGAAACCGGTCGGGCCGGTTTTGGAGCCGATGGCAAGGACTCTCCGTATGAATGTTTGTCGGATGCTGAATTGACCGGCGACCTGGTCCGGCCGAATGCCCAGCGCCTGTTTGCCGTCCGGGCGGCTTTCAAGCGGGGCTGGATGGTGTCCCGCATTGCAGAGCTGACGCAGATCGATCCCTGGTTCCTGGGGCATTTGGAAGAACTGGCGGCCTTTGAAGAAGAAATCCGATCGGCGTGCGATCTTGATGGGCTGAAACAGAACCGGGGACTGTTTCGCCAAGCCAAGGCGTTCGGTTACTCGGATCGGCAGATCGCTTTCCTGCTGGCCGCCACGGAAAACGGGGTGCGCCAAGCCCGTGAATCCATCGGTCTGACTCCCGTTTTCAACCTTGTTGACACCTGCGCGGCGGAGTTTAAGGCCTTAACGCCGTATTATTATTCGACTTATGGCAGCACGCTGGAAGAATATCGTCCCGACGAGCGCCGGAAGATCATGATCCTGGGGGGCGGTCCGAACCGAATCGGGCAGGGGATTGAATTCGATTATTGTTGCGTCCACGCCTCGTTCGCGCTGCGCCAAGCGGGTTTTGCCACCATTATGGTCAACAGTAATCCGGAAACAGTCAGCACGGATTACGATACAAGCGATCGCCTGTATTTCGAGCCGTTGACCTTGGAAGATGTCCTCCACATTTACCGTAGGGAGCAATGCTGGGGCGTTATTGTCCAGTTCGGCGGCCAGACCCCGCTCAACCTCGCCAAGTCCCTGGAACAGAACGGCGTCCGTATCATCGGTACGCCGAGTGCCAGTATCGAGGCGGCGGAGGATCGCAAGCTGTTTAATGAACTGATTACGCGCCTGGGTCTCTGCCAGCCGAACAGTGGGCTGGCTACCAGTGTTGAGGAGGCCGCGCGGATTGCCGAGCAAATCGGTTTGCCGGTCCTCATGCGGCCTTCCTTCGTGCTCGGCGGCCGCGCCATGGTCATCGTCTATAGCCAGGCGTCCCTGCGGAAATATATGGCGGAAGCCGTTGAAGTTTCGGAGGATCGCCCGGTCCTGATCGACGACTTTCTCGATAACGCCGTGGAAGTGGATGTGGACTGTATTGCCGATGGCGAGACCGTGGTCATCGGCGGGATCATGGAGCATGTTGAACAGGCGGGCATCCATTCCGGCGACAGTGCCTGCATGATTCCGGCCCACACGCTTTCCGAACCGGTTAAGGCCACGATTCGCAAGCAAACGATCGAACTGGCCCGGGCCTTGGAGGTGTGCGGGTTGATGAATGTCCAATACGCGGTCAAGGATGGAGAGGTCCATGTGCTGGAGGTGAATCCCCGCGCCTCGCGGACCATCCCCTTTGTCAGCAAGGCCATCGGGGTGCCGTTGGCCAAGCTGGCGGCACTGGTGATGGCCGGGGACAAGCTGAAAGACCTGGGCTTTACCCGCGAGGTTCTGCCGCGGCATGCGTCGGTGAAGGAGGCCGTGTTCCCGTTTGTGCGCTTTCCCGGTATCGATACCGTCCTCAGCCCCGAGATGAAGTCAACGGGCGAGGTCATGGGGATCGACATGAATATCGGCATGGCGTTCCTGAAAAGCCAGGTGGCCGCGGGGAGTGTACTTCCGCTTGCCGGCAATGTATTCGTGAGCGTTCGGGACTCGGACAAGGACGCTGTCATTCCATTGGCGCGGCGCTTGTGCGCCCTGGGGTTCACCATCTATGCCACGGAGGGCACCTGCACGGCCCTGCGCAATAACGGAATTACCAGTCAGGCGAGTTTCCGCATCTCCACGGGCCGACCCAATGTGCTGGATATGATCCAGGAGAAACAGGTCGGTTGGATTGTGAGTACACCGTCCAGTGGAGAAATTCCCCGGGTGGATGAAGTCAAAATGCGGGCCGAAGCCGTGATCCGGGGCATTCCCATAACGACAACGCTCAATGGGTTGGAAGCGGCGCTGAAAGGCCTGGAAACATTTAGGGAGACGCAGCGCATGGAAGTCTGCAGTCTCCAGGAATATCATCGGCATGCCCCGCGTCTGAAATTGCCCGGGGTGGAGAAAGGCTCATGAATTCAAGATGGAACTGGCGCGCGCAAAGGGAGCAAACCGCATTCCTTGCTTTGGCGGATGGAACGGTATTGCACGGCTATTCCGTCGGCGCACTCACGGATGCGCTGGGCGAGGTGGTCTTCAACACCGGCATGACCGGCTATCAGGAAATTCTCAGTGACCCTTCCTATAGCGGACAGCTGGTGACCATGACCTGTCCGGAAATCGGGAATACCGGGATCAATGCCGCGGACATGGAATCTTCCCGGTTATTTGCCAACGGGTTTATCCTGCACGAGATGAATACGCCCAGCAACTGGCGCGCGGAGGTCTCGCTTGAAGAATGCCTGCGCCGCAACACCATTCCGGCCATCGCCGGTATCGATACGCGCGCGCTCACCTCCAAGCTCCGGGATCAAGGGACGCGCAAAGGCTATCTGGCGGTGTCCGGTAAAATCACCGAGCAACAGGCCGTTCGACTTGCGGCGGAGTGGGGCGGGCTGGATGGACAGGATTATGCGACCAAAGTTACCTGTCAACAGTCTTACCTGTGGGATGCGACGGGGAAACTATCGGCATCCTGGGGGATTGCCGAAAGTTTGCCGCAAGCCGACCTGAAAGTCGTTGCCTATGACTTCGGCATCAAATGGAATATTCTCAGGAGCATGCGCAGAAATGGCATGGCGGTCACGGTAGTGCCCGCGGCAACTACCGCCGACGAGGTGCTGGCGCTGAAACCCCAGGGAGTCTTGCTTTCGAATGGTCCCGCCGACCCGGCCGCTGTTACCTATGCGATTGACAATGCGCGTCAACTGCTGGGGAAGGTGCCACTTATGGGGATATGTCTGGGGCATCAGATTCTGGGGCTTGCCAGCGGCGGTCGGACCTGTCGTCTCAAGTTCGGGCACCACGGGTGCAACCATCCGGTCAAAGATTTAAAGACCAGTCGGGTTGAAATAACATCGCAAAATCATAATTTTACAGTGGATCCGAACTCCCTGGATCCAGCGAAGATTGAGATTACCCATATCAACTTGAACGATCTGACGGTTGAGGGCATCGAACATAAACAGGCGCCCATGTTTGCGGTGCAGTATCATCCTGAAGCAAGTCCGGGTCCACATGATCCGTATTACCTGTTCGGCCGCTTCCGCAGATTGATCAAAGACAATTTATGACAGTTATCCGTGCCGGTTCGGGATAATAAAAAAAATGGTGGCGAATGGTGATTGCTTTTTTTGATTCGGGAATTGGCGGCTTAACAGTGCTAAAAAGCGCTATACAGGAATTACCAAACTACAATTTTATTTATTATGCTGACACAAAAAATGCTCCGTACGGCGTAAAGACAAAAGAAAGTGTCAGAAAACATGTATTTGAAGCTGTCGATTTTATTTCAAAACATGATGTCCGGGCATTGGTGGTTGCGTGCAATACCGCCACTTCGGTTGTGATAAACGATCTGAGGCGTAATTATAATTTTCATATTGTGGGCATGGAGCCTGCGGTAAAACCAGCGGTTATCAAAAACCGCGGTAAAAATATTTTGGTTCTGGCAACTTCGTTAACGCTAAAAGAAAGCAAGCTCGAATCGCTGATCTGTTCCGTAGATAAAAACAATAAGACCGTGAAAATGGAAATGGATGCGCTGGTTGGGTTCGCCGAATCATTGGATTTTAATTCCGGTAATGTTCGAAAATATATCAAAGAAAAATTGCGCGGTTTGCAATTGGCGGAATTTGAGACCATTGTGCTCGGCTGTACTCATTTCGTATTTTACAAAAAGATTATTCAAGAAGCAGTTGGGGATAAAATCGAGGTCATTGACGGCAATATTGGGACGGTGACGCATTTAAAGAACGTTCTTTCCGGGCATCATGTTGGAAACGATAACAATGGAGGAAATATATTTTATTACTCGTCAGGAGTAGAAGTCGACCAAAGCAGGGCGAGAAAATTAACGGAATTAATGTATTTTGCAGGATAACATAATCCTCTGATTCACGCCTCCGCGTATTTACACCGGAAGAATGGACAGCATGCCCGGCGGATGAAAGCGCCCCGGCTATTCGCGAAAAGCCGGAGGCCGAAGTTCAGACCGTTGAATTGCGCGGACCCGATGCCGACCCATACCCCAAAACCTCTGGTCGGCGATCGGACATTTACGCGGTTGAAATTCACGGTTGAGCAATTCAGACCTGAGGACTGAAAATCCGCTTCTCTTTGACTGCATGCTTTATGTGTGCTTTGTAACCCCTAAAAGCATACATTCTTGTAAGTGAAGGAAAATGAAGGCACGTGCAAAACGAGAAAGGGGGACATTCGTTCGCCCCGTATGAATAAAGGGCTAAACGCTTGTTTGAGGTAATGATACCAGGGTGGGCCCGGTAGGACTTGAACCTACGACCAAAGGATTATGAGTCCTCCAGATATTGTTGATTCTATTGATTATTATTGTTGACTGTGTCTTTTATGTGTCTATTCTAAATGTCGTTAATGAATAGAACTGCACATAAATGAAAGGCACAGCACCATGTCAAAAAAACGACGAACTGGCAACTTGTTTCAGCGCGGCAAAGTCTGGTGGCTAAAGTATCAGATTGACGGACGGCTTATCCGCCAGAGTCTGGAAACCACTGACCCCGAGGCGGCCGAACTAAAGCGCAAAAAGATTATGCGCCCGCTTATGGCTGCTGACCGCAATGACGCCCTGGTAATGGTCCAGGCCAAACTTGCCAATGCACAAACCGAAGTGACCGCCGCGCGTGAAGAGGCCAATCCTCCGTTGCGCATAGAAGTCGCATGGGACGCTTACATGGCTGCCCCTGAGCGGCCAGACTCGGGCGAACTTACGCTCAAGCAGTATTGCGGACACTGGGGCCGCTTTGCAAAATGGCTGGCCCGGGCGCATTCCCCGATGGTGTATCTTCGTGATGTGACGGCCACGGTTGCGGGTGAATACGCTATCGACCTGTCCAGCGCTGGTTTGAGTCCGAACCGGTTCAATAAGCACATCTCTTTTCTCGGACTGTTTTTTCGCGTCCTGGCCGACTCGGCGCGGACCATCGGTAATCCGTTCTCCAAGGTACAGAGGAAAAAACTGCGGACCCATAGTCGTCGTGAATTCACCATCGAGGAATTGACCACCATTCTAACCCGGGCCACCGGAGACCTGTCCTTGCTGCTCCTAATGGGTGCGAGTACTGGGCTCCGCTTGGGCGACTGCGCAACGCTTACATGGGGTGATGTGGACTTGGCACGCGGAATTATCCGGCGCATTCCGAACAAGACGAAGCGCAGGGGCAAGCCGGTTTTGTTGGGGATAGTGCCTGCTCTGCATAAGCGGCTTACGGCGATCCCATCCAAGGCGCGGACGGGATATGTCTTACCGAGAATGGCGGAAAAGTATCAACGCGACGCTTCGTTGTTGACGAATGCTGTCAAGGCTCATGTTTTAGACTGCGGTATTGAAGTACATGTCCCCGGCACCGGTGAGCGTATCAAACGCAAGCCAGACGGCACCCCGGAAAGGGATGAGAAGTCAGGCAAGATTCTCGTCACGGATACTGGCAAGCCTGCTGTGGTAGATGTGGGCTTTCACAGTCTTCGGCATACCTGGGTCTCGCTGCACGCGGCTAGAGGTACGCCGCAATCTGTAATTCAGGACAGCGTTGGTCACGCCAACCCAGCTATGACGGCGCACTACACGCACGTTTCCGAGGCGACCGCACGCGACGTGGCGCTGACACTACCGGCATTTACTGCTAATGGCAAGCCGCCCACCGCTCTGCCGGCCCACCAGGACGACATCCGGGCGCAGATCAAAGCGCTGGCCGATAAGATGAACGGCAAGATGACTGCAAAGACGTGGAACGCCGTCAGGGATGAACTGCTGGCGATGGTTCCTACTGGAAAATAAATAAAAATAGCGTTAAATTACCAATGGATAAAAACAATCGTTCAGGAGTAGCTATCCGGGAAAGACCTAGGGGAAGTGCAGCTCTATCCCGCCGCCCCTGGACATTCGATAGAGGAATGCAACATGAAACCTGCAGATAAGATACCCGCACCACCAAAACCGGGGATGCCCTGTCCTAATTGTGGACGGACATTGAGCGATGGTGGCGTAATCGGCGGCGCACGATGTGGGGGCTGCGCTTCAGTGTTCGGGACAAATCGCCCGACGATAAACTTACGGAGGATAAATGGTGCCGATTTTTTGAGGAATATCGAAAGCTGGCTTGAAAAACCCCGGACGGATGCGGAGATCGAGCGGCTACTGGCCCCCTATAACCTATCGGACCTTTATCATACTTTTGGCTATGGAGTGTTTGCATTTCATAAGGGAACCGCGATTCTACTGGCCGAATTGAATCGGCGCCAAATGGAGCGCGACGAAAAGCGACCGGTTCAACGCATCGGCGATGAAGTCATATTTGCATTGGAGAATGCCGAAACCAAGCCATCCCCAGGAGGGCAATCCTGCATGGGGGAAAACATTAACCAACAGACCATTATCATAAACGGCAGACAAACGAAGATTCTAAAAACACGAACGGAGCATCACTTCATGTTCGAACTCGGCAACGACTGGCAGGTGGCAAAGCCGGGTGGAAACAAGGGCGTAATTGGGCTTCACCGGATTAACTTCAAATTGACGACAGCAGATGCAATGCTTTCGTTTGTTATTGCGTACCCGCACCCTGGGGATGAAAAGCTGTCCGCAGAGCAAATCACGGAGCTGTGGAACAACGGCAAACGACTGGGTGTTGTTTTTGAGACGGGCGCTGAATATGAAGTGCCAATAATATTCGATCCATTACCTGCCGCCGATAGAACCGCCAATTACACCGCCGAAGTCAATAAAAAGCTGTCTGCCATAGAAAAAAGTGTCCGGGCAGTCGGCCAGAGAGAAGCCGAGCAGCGCAAGGATATGATGGCCGTTGCGGAGAAGGCAACCAAACAAGTTGGCGCCGCCATGCGCCGCGATAATCTTGTCTTTTCGCCCGGTGCCATGCCCGAAGGATCCATAGGTGACGCATTGCGCGCTTTAGAACCGGACGCGCGGCAAATTATCAACTTACGATTGCAGACCGATAAAAAAGGGAGGCGCCTATCATGGCCCCGCATTGCAGAACTTTTCCGGCGAAGCGGAAAAGAGGATAAGAAATATTCAGATGAGCGATGCCGGCAAATCTATGCCAAGGCCGTAAAACAGCATCCCGATATTGAAAGGTATGTTTTAGGATTGTCCAACCGCCAGAAAGTTTCGCTTGCAGATCGTCAAAACACCGATGCCGATGAAATAGGGGATATGACCAGCGACACGCGCTTTGACATGCACAGCTTGAGCGACGACGATGGTCACAATAACCCCGGCTATCGAGTCACTAAAAACCCCCGCAAGCCTCTATAATTTGCCAAATCCTGACTAAAGCAGACACCCCTAAAATCTATTTTGTTCAATAATGACGCGGTTCGGCGCAATGCCGGATCGCGTTTTTTGTTGCCCTGAAATTTGCCAAATGTGCAAGAGGGTAGATGTTTTTTTAACCACGAACGTCAAATAAGTAATTGAAAGGAAAATGCTATGAGTCAAGACATAAGGTTCAAGATCGCGCGCCAGGTTGCCGGGCTTACGCAGCTACGGCTTGCCGAGGCCGTTGGAGTCCGGGAGTCCTTGATCACAAGAATTGAGAGCGGCCGAGCCAAGCCCGACCGCGAAACGGCGGAGAAAATTGCGCAGGTGCTTGCTAAACGTCCATTAGAAATCGGCATATAGGAGGAAAGCAAATGAAGCAAAACATTGAATTAACCCGCCTTGCCTGGGCCGGATTGACGGCACGGGACAAGGCCGACTTGATCCGCGAGTGGACCGGCACGCCGGCACCGCAGGAACCAGACCGGCTTTTACGCCCGAAGGCCGCCGCAGATCGGCTGGCTTGCACGCCACGGACAATATTTAATCTACTCAAAACCGGAGCACTGACCCGTGTCAAGTTGCCGGGGAGAAAACGAGGCGCCGGCATTCGCGAATCGCAGCTGACGGCATTGATTGAGGGAGGTGCAAAGTGACCGCCGCCGAAATCGCCCAGCGGCTAAACGCGAAACCCACCGGTCCCGGCAAGTGGACGGCATTATGCCAGGCACACAAGGACAAGAACCCGAGCTTGTCTATTAGCGAAGGCAAGGACGGGCACGTTTTACTTCATTGCCATGCCGGATGTACCACGGAGGCGGTCGTTACCGCTATGGGGCTAAAGATGTGCGACCTAATGCCTCCGGTTCAGGACAAGCCGGGGCAGATCGTCAAGACCTACAACTATACAGATGCCACCGGCAAATTACTGTTTCAGGTTGTGCGGTTCGATCCCAAGGGCTTCCGGCAACGGCGGCCTGATGGAAACGGAGGTTGGGTGTGGAACATGCAGGGCATTGATCGCGTGTTGTATCGGATGCCAGGCGTGATTAAGGCAAAACAAGCCGGGCATATTATATACATAACCGAAGGCGAAAAAGATGCTGATGCCATTATCCGGCTGGGATTGTGTGCGACGTGTAACCCGGGCGGTGCAGGAAAATGGCATGGCAATTACACATCCACGCTCACAGGCGCACAAGTCATCATCATTGCAGATAAAGACGAACCAGGGAGGAAACACGCGGCACTTGTGCGGGATGCGATTAAAAGCAAAGCGGCCAGCGTACAAGTGATCGAACTCCCAGACCGTAACGGGCGCAAAGTTAAGGACGCGGCAGACTGGATTCAGGCA
>VSJD01000282.1 GCA_008636095.1 Kiritimatiellota bacterium
GGCGGCACGGCTGACGAACTCCAAGATATCCTCAGGAATGCACCTGCATTTATACCGGCGTCGGATGATGCCAAGGCTACCAAGACTGACCAAGATAATTACAAAATAATTGTGCTGCCAGGGGCCAGTGTGTCAATAACCAGTTCCGCAGAAAATATCTTTCGGAGGATTGCCCCGAGCCATGAGCTTTTTATCCGTGGCGGTGCCGTCATGGAATTAAAAAAAGACGATAATGGCGGATTGCGGCTGGACGTACTCCTGGCACAAGCGTTCCGGTCCCGGATTGAAAAGTTGGGGGCGATCTTTATCTGGCGCGTCGGAAAAGCAGGCTATACTGTTTTAAAGCCAACCACATGCCCCGCGGATATTGCCGAGGCGTTGCTGGCAAGCGAACCAGCGGCAGATTTGTTACCCAAAGTCAGGGGCCTTGCCGCATGCCCCGTCTTGGCAGAGGTGGACAATCATGCGCAAGTACTGGCTAAAGGCTACCACTCCGTTAACGGGGGACTGCTCATCACAGCCGGCAAGAAACCCCCGGAACTAAAGATTGAGGAGGCTATTAAAGCCCTCCAACTGCTTGTTGCGGACTTCGACTTCTCAACGCCCAGTGATCGGTCTAGGGCCCTGGCGTCATTCATTACCCCGGCTTTACGCATCGGCGGATGGTTGCGCGGTCATATCCCAATAGACATTGCGGAGGCGGATCAGAGTCAGAGCGGCAAGACCTACCGGCAGAAACTTGTCTTTGCGCTGTATGGCGAGGAACCCTATCGCATCGCACTACGTGATGGCGGAGTTGGCGGCTTGGACGAATCCATTGCACAAGCCCTTATCGCTGGAAGGCCATTCATTCAGGTGGACAACGTGCGTGGACGCCTGGAGAGCCAATTCATTGAGATGATGACTACGGCCGGCGGCACCGTCGGTGCTCGTGTGCCTCACAGAGGCGAAGTGCAAGTTGATTCGCGCCATTTTATTTTGATGATGACCAGCAACGGTGTTGAAACTACCCGCGACCTAGCAAACCGGGCCAGCATCATCCGCATCCGCAAACGGCCCGGGTACGTTTTTCACGAATTCCCGGAAGGCGATCTGTTGGATCATGTTCGGGCCAACCATTCCCATTTTCTGGGCGCCGTGTTCGCAGTCATCCGCGTGTGGCATGGTGCCGGGAAACCGCTGACAACCGATACACGACACGACTTTCGGGAATGGTCACAGGTACTTGGCTGGATCGTCAAAAACATTCTGGGTGAAGCTCCGCTCATGGACGGCCACGAACAGGCCCAGGAGCGCGTCAGTAACCCCGCGTTGACTTGGTTGCGACGCGCTGCTCTGGCTGTCGAGGCGGATCAGCGCCTTGATGAAGAGATCATGGCCAGCAGTATAGGCGAACTATGTGATGCCCATGGCATTGAAATCCCGGGCCTACGTGACGCAAGCGATGAAATTGGGCGAAACAAGCGTATCGGGGTTCTAATGAAAAAAGCCTTCGGGGATGTGGATCATGTGGAAATAGATCGTTACCGCATTAAACGGGCCGAGAAGGAACTCTACTATACCGCATCGCAGGAATACAAAATGGTCAAAGCCTATGTTTTCACACTGGCGGATGCTGATTCCCCTGAACATCCCGAACTACCCGAACAAGCCATACAACTTCCTGAGAAAGGGTGCCGTTTTCTAGAAAGTACAGACCCTTATTCGGGTGGTTCTGGTAACGACCCCGTGGAGGATGAAGAACGGGCAGCAATTCAGTCGGAAGGGAGCTTAAATCTATGACCGTACAAAACAGAATAGACGCGCTATGAACACTACTCCCGAATCTAGAAGATCTTGTATGCCAGCCCAACAACGATCCTGGCGGTGCGAGACCGCAAACTAGAATCTGTAGCAATAGGAAAAAAGACTGGCGAGTTCATCACGCGCCGGCGAACGAAACGAGCATCAAGTATAGACATAGATTGGAGGATTTACGGTGGCCTTAATCTGAATACGAGCGGTGAACCGGTTTGGGCGTAGGAAAAGAAATACAAAGGACGGAGGCGCTGGTGGTCGCGGGCGTCAAAACGATCGAAGCGAAGGTTCTGGAGACCACGAATTAGGTGCCGGCCGTAATCATGGCCCGCAGGAGATCGTTGATCTTGGGGCAAAATGTAGCGTAGGGCAGACGCCCCACCGGCCAGACGATATGCCTATAAACATTGATCGGAATGAGGGTGCCCAAAATAGGACCGATTCAATAATTCCGAGTGATTCAGGGAGTGGCGCGACAAGCGCATGATTAATAACAGGTTGCAATGCAAAACATAAAAAGCGATTTGGCCATCTAATGGCTGTTATGCGACATGATCATAAGGCGTTAGCGAGGATCTGGAGCACGAATCAACGAACCAGCGAGTCATGGTGAGATATTCATAGGCGATCGTGTGCAGGGGGAGGGGGGGTGTCGGTGCCGCAGCAGGCCTCCTCGAGTAATAATCCATTCACTCTGCACAAAATTTTATACAAAGGAGGCCCAATAACATGACACCATTGCAAATGGCAAATGCTGAATGTCCTAATTGGAATCAAGGTGCTTGTGCCGGTGCGCGTATTGCAGACGACTTGGCACCATTGCCGGGCCGACCTCTTGATAAATGTGCGTTGGCAAATGATCAACGATGTGATTACTTTGAGGCATGCATCATGCCGATGGCAGCTATGGCTTCCGGTCCAGACCGATCCAGGTCATTCATGGCCGCCGCCGACTCCTATCGCATCCTACACAAGATGCCGGGCGCAACCCGTCAGTGCGAGTGCGGCCGACCGCTGCCATCCCATTGTCGAATGTGTGCGGATTGTGCCGCCAAACGACGCCGGAATTCCAACCGGGAAGCACAGCGCCGGAATAGGGATGTGGCTGTCAGCAGTTAAGGTGTTTTTATGCCATTTCCGATCAATGTTTATAGGGGTGTAAAAATCGGTTTTGCGGAATCAATCCCAATACACAGCCCACCCCTAAAACGGGTGGTTAACTACTGACAGACACCCCTGGCCGGGGATCGTTTGTTTTCGCCGTCAAAATCTACGGGCTACGCGTCGAACCCCTCGCCCAACCTGCCACCTCTTTCAACTGGCTTTCCCGGGCATGCCCTGCTACATTCAAAAGCGATGGGATCGTGCAATCGGTAAGGGCGTGTTTGAGAAGTTTGGCAATGGGGGCCCCGTGAACATCGTTGACTTCATAGCCAAATGGAAGAAAGCCGATCTCAAGGAACGCTCTGCCGCCCAGGAGCACTTCCTGGACCTGTGCTGTTGTCTTGGGCATCCCACGCCGGCCGATGCCGATCCCACGGGCAACACTTTCTGTTTCGAAAAGGGCGCGTCCAAACAAGGTGGCGGCGAAGGGTTCGCCGATGTCTGGAAGAAAGACTTTTTTGGCTGGGAATACAAGGGCAAGCACAAGGACCTCGACGCGGCCTATAACCAATTGCTCCTGTACCGCGACGCCTTGGCCAATCCACCGCTGCTTGTGGTCTGCGATCTTGACCGCATCATCGTTCGCACCAACTTTACCGGCACGGTCTCCGCGAAGCATGAAATCGCCCTTGACCAGCTTGGCGAACCGCGCAGTCTGGAAGTCCTGCGGGCTGTTTTCTTCGAGCCGGAAAAGCTGCGCCCAGGCAAGACCAGCGAGGCGATCACCCAGGACGCTGCGCAACGGTTCGCCGGTATTGCCGAATCCATGCGTGCCACGGCGAAGCTTCCGAGCGAAGCCGGGCGTAAGCACGGTTTGGACTCCGCGCACGTCGCGCATTTCCTCGACCGCGTCGTATTCTGCCTGTTTGCCGAAGACATCGGCCTTTTGCCCGACATGATTTTCTCACGGATCGTGGAGAAGTCTGCGGGTGATCCGGTAAAGTTCTGCCGATTACTCAGCCAGTTGTTCGAGGCCATGGGCAAGGGCGGCGAATTCGGGCTGGAGAGCATCCGTCATTTCAACGGCAATCTGTTCGACGACGCATCCGTTCCGGAACTTACGGCGGATGAAGTCCAGCGAATTGCCGATACCGCCCGCATGGACTGGAGCGCGGTGGATCCTTCGATTTTCGGCACCCTGTTTGAACGCGGGTTGGACCCGTCCAAGCGCTCGCAACTTGGAGCGCATTTTACCGGCAAGGACGACATCGAAACACTGGTCGAGGCCGTCGTGATGCAACCGCTCCGCAGGGAATGGGCGGAGTCGAAGCTGATTGTCGAAAGCCTGCTGACCACGGGCAGGAAGAGCCGGAAGCCAGAGGTCAACGGTCAGAGGCCGGAAAAGAAATTGAGCCCCACCCTCGAACGCAAGGCGCGTGGCGAGGCCGGAAGCCTCATCCATCAATTCCTTGACCGGCTCCAGAACGTAAAAGTTCTTGATCCGGCTTGCGGCTCCGGCAATTTCCTTTACGTCACGCTGCAAAAGCTCAAGGACCTCGAAAAGGAAGCGATCCTCTATTTGATGGACAAGGGACTTGGCTCATTCCTGCCGATGGTCGGGCCGTGGCAACTGTATGCCATCGAAATCAATCCCTACGCGCACGACCTGGCGCAAATGACCGTCTGGATCGGCTGGCTACAATGGATCCGGTTCAACGGGTTCGGCTCGCCCCAGGACCCTATCCTGCGACCAATGGAAGGCAACTTTCGATGTATGGATGCAATCCTCGACCTTACCGATCCCGCCAATCCAAAAGAACCCGACTGGCCGCGCGTGGACTTCATTGTCGGCAACCCGCCATTCCTGGGCGATAAAATGATGCGCCGCGAGCTCGGCGACGAGTACGTTGATAAACTGCGCTCTCTTTATGAGGGCCGAATCCCCGGCCAGTCCGATCTCTGCTGCTACTGGTTCGAGAAAGCCCGTGCTCACATCGAGAAAGGCGGGTGCAAACGCGCCGGCCTGCTCGCCACCCAGGGCATACGCGGCGGCGCAAACCGCGAAGTCTTGAAACGCATCCAGGATTCCGGAAACATCTTCTGGGCGATTTCGGACAAGGACTGGATTCTCGACGGCGCAAACGTCCATGTCAGCCTGATTGCCTTCGATGGTGGCGCCGAGGAAAGACGAACGCTTGACGGCCAGCTGGTCAGTACCATCAATCCAAATCTCTCCGCCGCCTCTGATCTGGCGACGGCAAAACCACTGTCCAGTAACCGTGATCTTTGCTTCCTTGGTGACATCAAGGGGGCGGCCTTCGACATCACCGACGGCGAGGCCCAGCGAATGCTCAGCGAACCGAATGCTGCCGGAGTTTTCAATTCTAGCGTGGTCCTCCCTTGGATCAATGGCCTCGATGTCACGCGTCGTAACCGAAGCATGTGGATTATCGACTTCGGCGTTTATCCCGAACTGGAAGGCTGTGTGCGCTATCAAGAACCCTTTGCCTTTATCGACGCCCATGTCCGGCCGGTAAAATCACGGAACCGCAGGGAAATCCGTGCAAGATACTGGTGGCGCCATAGTGAAACTCATCCCGAAATGCGATGCAGAATCGCGCCATTGCCGCGTTTTCTGACAACAGTTGCCGTCGCTAAGCACAGACTGTTTGTCTGGATGTCGTTGCCGACACTACCCGACCATGCGGTCTTTGTTTTCGCACGCTCCGACGATCTGTTCTTTGGCATCCTTCAATCTCGATTTCATGAAGTGTGGGCGCTGAAACTCGGCACGCGACTTGAAACGCGACCCCGCTACACACCGTCCACCTGCTTCGAGACGTTCCCGTTTCCGCTCGGTGTTCTAAACACCGGCGACCCGGTGCCATCAACGCATGCAGTCATTGCCGCTGCCGCGAAGGAACTGAATGAACTGCGGGATAATTGGTTGAACCCCTCCGAGTGGACAAGGACTGAAACCTTGGAATTCCCCGGCACGGTCGGCGGGCCATGGGACCGGTACATTGACCCGGCCACTGTGACGGACCGGGGCGCGTTCAAAGTCGGGACCGTGCGCTATCCGCGCATTGTGGCGCGCGACGCCGAATGCGCCGCCCGTCTCAAAGAACGCACATTGACCAAACTCTACAACGCGCGCCCCGCTTGGCTCGCCACCTGCCACGAGAAACTTGACGCTGCCGTTGCCACCGCCTACGGTTGGCCCGCCGACCTTACCGAAGACGCCGTCCTTGAGCGCCTGCTTGCATTAAACCAAGGCAGGCGCCCTGAATGAGCGCCACATCATGGTTTTTTCTGGCGGTTCTGGACATGCCCTGATACATTCATTTAGAGTTTCATTATTGATGAAATCAACCCAGTGCTGGCGGGGCACCAGCCTGTGCGAATTGCTGTTTACAGATTTCTTATTGACATGCACAAGAAATAGGCGTATTTGTCGTAGCCATTATGACTACTATAAATAGCAGTAATGCGAGGAGCCTCGACAGCCATAGTCTTGACCTTGCGCTAAATTCCCTGGCGATTCGACTGGCGGAAAATCAGGCCGTGCCTATCGAGTTTGTTATCTGCGGCGGCTCGGCACTGATCCTCACAGGCATGTTTCCTCGTACCACGAAGGATGTGGACGTTGTTGCCATGATCCGTGGAGGCGTTCTCTACTCGCCCGATCCGCTCCCCGAGGAGCTTCAAAAGGCTTCGGCTGAGGTAGCTGAAGATCTCGGCCTTGCCAAGAACTGGCTGAATAACGGACCGAGCCAGGGCGACGGCGGCCTCTTCCAGATGGGGCTTCCCGCCGGTTTCGCGAACCGTCTGAAGTCAAAGACCTATACCTCGCTCCTGACCGTGCATTTCATCGATCGCGTAGACCAGATCCACTTTAAACTGTATGCGGCGGTTGACCGCGGGGGCTATCATATCGAAGACTTGCGCATGCTTGCTCCATCAGCGGCCGAACTGGAAACCGCCGCGCGCTGGACAATAACTCACGATGTGTCGGAAGGGTTTGCCATGGTCTTGAAAGACCTTTTAAGGAAACTGGGATATGAAAGCGTTGCTGAGCGACTTTAGAACCGAGTTAAGGGATCGGCTCCTTGATTTGCTATGGCGTCAATGGACCGCACTGGGCGTTTCTGGTCATGGCGGGACATGGGAGGGGGCGGTCATCGATCCCGAAGCCTTGCTGCTCTTTTCTTGCAGTGTCGCCCGGCACGACGCGCGGCTCTTTGACGCCATGCTGGATTGGATGCGGATCAACGGTCGGTACATCAACGTCCAGCGGGTCAAACGGATGTTCGTTCAGGAGGGGTTTGCCGGTGAAGCCGTTTTTCAGGCCGTCGCGGCAGTGACTAAGACTCCTACGCACGCGACGAAGTGGGGACGAAGCACGCAATCTGTCGCCAGTGGGGCATCCAAGTTGGAGCCGTTGTTCTATCTCAAAGACGGCACTCCCATGCCCGTGCTGCGGGAAAAGGACCCTTTGTTCGCGGCGGCTGGCTTATTGCGCGACCGTTTTGAGCCCCGTGATGTGGCTCAACCGTTCAAGCCACAGCCCAGTGCCAACCTGATTCTCCGTTTGCGTGGGCTTCTGGGGATCAATGCGCGGTGCGAGATTCTGGCGTTCCTGCTCCTGAACAGTCGCGGTTCCCCCCGGGCCGTCGCGCGTGATTGCTACTATTTCCCGGCCACGGTCTCCAAAGCGCTTGTCGAGATGAGCGCATCGGGGTACTTGATCTCACGCATGGAAGGGCGGCATAGGTATTACCAACTCGTTCCGGACACGTGGCGTGAACTCCTGGTCGGCAACGTTCGTCCGTCCTGGGTTACCTGGGCACTCCTGTTCAGGGCTCTCGAACAGATTTGGTTGGTTCTCTGGCATGAGGACTTGATGAGTAAATCGGCGCTCGCGCAAGCATCGGCTCTTCGTCGCATCCTCCGGAATTCGGTGGCGGATCGACTTGATCGTAGCGGCCTTTCCTTCTCGTTCGGGGACGAATCCGCGTACACTGGCGAAACACTCGTCTCCTACTTTGTGGACCGGTTGACCGTCTTGCTGTGCAAGCTGGATGGTAAACCTAGCCGCCCGTAAAATGGCGCGTGATCGTCAATCGTGGAGCACACCAGGCCAACTCTCGGCGATCTGCCGACGATCATTCGGCTTGTAGCACGAGCGTGGCGGAGAATGCAAAGCTGTACATGCCTCCATGACTTGAGAAATTTCCATATTTGCTGACTATTATTCGCGAATAATCCGCAGGGCGTCTTCAATCGATGCTCCCTGATGAACCAACGCCGTAATGGCGCGGGTCATCTTTACGGGGGAGGCATGGCCGAACGCATTGCGCCCCACGGCAACCCCGCTGCCGCCACTATCCATGGCATCCTTGATGATCTTGAACAACGCGGCCTCATCAGACATCTTTTCACCGCCGGCAATAACCACTGGGATTGGACATCCGGAAATCACTTTTTCGAATGACTTGGCGGATCCGGGATACGTTACCTTGACAATATCCGCTCCTAGTTCGGCCGCGATACGGGCGGCGTGGCGAACGCCTTCCGGGTCGGACTCGGATTTTATTTTTTTTCCGCGGGTATACATCATCGCCAACAACGGCATTCCCCACTCCATACACTTGACCGACACGGCCCCGAAGTCGCTCAGCATTTTTGCCTCGTTGTCAGCGCCAATATTGATATGCACGCTCACGCAGTCGGCTCCAAAACGGAGGGCGTTTTCAACCGTGTTAACCAACACCTTGGCATTCGGGTCTGGGCTCCAGACCGTACTGCCCGACAGGTGCAGAATCAAACCGATATCATGTCCATAGCGGCGGTGGCCGTGCAACGGCAACCCGATATGGCCTAATACCGCGTTGGCGCCGCCTTCCGCCACGGCATTAACCATATCCCGCATATTTTCGATTCCCGCGATCGGCCCGACCGTTACGCCATGGTCCATGGGCACAATGACGGTCTTCCTAGTTTGACGATCAATGATACGTTCAAGGCGAATGTTTTTACCAATCATTTTGCTTCCTCCTTATAGCTTTGGAAAAATAACCCTCACATGAAGAAACATGCCATCTCTGAATCTCGCTCCCGCTTTCTGAGCCAGATAGAAAGTTAGCCTGAATGCGATCATAGATCATGAGTCATTGCTTGTCCATTTCCAACGGATGATTACTCACGGAAAACACGGAAGCCATGCGTTCGTTCACCTTCGAGTAAATGTTCGTTCGTAACAAATGTTTGCTTTTTTCCATTGCCATCTTATGATCTCAGGCATGGATGCAACTGTTAATAATCAGGGCAGTCCTTTTGATGATTTGATTGATAACGTGATTATAGCGTCCCCCGAGGGCCTGATCACCGAAATTAATCCGGCGGCGCTTAATCTTTTAGGTTATGGCCGTAAAGAAGAGCTGCTGGGCCGGTCGATGTGCAAGGTGTGCAAGGATTTCTCTCTCGAGAAAATAACGGCTAACCTCCCTTTGGAGAATTGTGAGATGATCTATTTGGGCCGCCGGGAAAAAGAAATTCCCGTGCATGTCAATATTACGGCGCGCCGCGACCATCAGACCGCTCTCAATAGCATTATTTTCAGTGCCAGGGATATGAGTAAGACAAGGACCTTGATTTTTGAACTCACTCAGTCCCGGGAAAAACTCGAAAGTTCCTATGCCGACCTGCGTGCCAGCAAGGACGAGGTGGTTCGCTCCGAGAAGTTAGCCTTTACCGGCCGGATTGCCGCCAGTATCGCCCACGAAATCAGAAATCCCCTGACTAATGTGATCATGGGTATTCATCAGTGTGCCAAGGCCTTTAAAGCGGACGACCCCAGGGCGAAACATGTTGAGATTGTTTTGCGAAATGTCGAAAGGATTAATTATTTAATCACCGAACTGTTAAATTGCGCGCGGCCGCCCAAGCTTGATATGCGCGCCCATGATATCCATAAACTCCTGGAAAATGTTTTAGCGGCCACCAAGACTAAAATTGCGTCACAGAAAATACAAGTAGTCAAAAGCTTTGCCTCCAAATCGGCCGTCCTAAGTCTAGATAAAGAACAGATGGAACGCGCCTTCCTGAACATAGTCATCAATGCTGTTGAAGCGATGCCCAAGGCCGGCCAATTGACGATTATGACGGCGCGGGATGAAAATGTTTTTGTGGTGAAGATTCAGGATACGGGCAAAGGCATTCCGGATGGCGATATTATCCGGATATTTGACCCCTTTTTCAGCTCCAAGCAGGGCGGTGTGGGGCTTGGCTTGACGATCTGCTATGGGGTCATCGTCAGCCACCACGGCACCATCGAGGTCGAAAGCAAGTTGAAGGCAGGGACGACATTTACCGTTTCTCTGCCCGTTAGATAATCCCGGGAGGCGCTTATGGGAGAAATAAAATGGGATATCAGAAGAGGGGCGCAAATATATCGGGTGATTTATAATTCCCGATTAAAAAACTGGATTTCCACGGGCAAGATCAAACGCGGCGAGACCATGGTCTGGCGCAGTGGTTTTTCAGGTTGGCGCAAACCCGAAGAACTCCCGGAACTGGCACCGTTCTTTGAGTCCTGGGAAAAGCACTCCTTATCTGGTGAAGATGGAGGAATAGAGCCGATAAAGTTGAAAGAGCAGGTCGTTCCGCAACAGAAGCAGATCAGGAATATTTTGATCATAGATGACGAGAAGGATCTGTGTTTGCTTTTATCCGATGCCTTAAACGCGAAGGGGTATCATGTGGCGACGGCCAATACCAAGAGAGAAGGCATGATCTGTCTAAAAAAGGCTTCGCCTGACTTGGTGTTTTTAGATTTGAAACTGCCAGATGGCAATGGCATAAACATCCTTTCTGCGATAAGACGGCTATGTCCGGAAACCATCGCGATCATCATTTCAGCCTATGGCGGCGAGGAAAGTAGAAAAAAGGCCATGAAGAATGGCGCCCGCGGTTTTATTGACAAGCCTTTTACCGAGAGTGATATTTTAAAGCGCATAATGCTCTTTCGTAAGGGTAAAATGGTGTAATATCATGAAAATAATAACCGCAAAGAAATCGAAAAAATCGATTAAGGATGGCGCAAACCAAATCGCGATATTGATCGTGGAAGATGATCAGGATTTACGCGAATCGTTGGCCACTGCCCTGCGTGATGAGGGCTATCATGTGATCTGGGCCCAGGACGCCGATGAAGCGATCGTAAGCGTCAAAGCGCATAAGGTGAATATTGTTTTCATGGATATATGCCTGCCTGATATGAACGGGGTGGAAGTTTATAAGGCCATCAAGAAGATACAGCCGACAGCAACAACGGTTATGATGACCGGCTTTTTTGTCCAGGATTTGGTGAATGCAGCCATCAGTGCGGGAGCTTATGATATCCTCTATAAGCCGTTTACCATGGATGACATTTTGAAAATGATTAAGAAAATCACCAGTTGAAAAACATTATTGCAATGCCAAATGACCAAAAAATTCCTTTGCGGGTTCTGATCCTGGAAGACCGGGCCGAGGACGCCGAACTGCTCATGCACGAGCTCCGCAAGGCGGGGTTCAAGGTGGACGCGCGACGCGTGGATGATGAAGCCGGGTTTCAGGCGCGCTTGGACGCGGATGTGGATGTCATCCTGGCTGATTATGCCCTGCCGGGATATAATGCGCTCAATGCGCTCGCCTCTCTTCAGAAAAGCGGACTGGATATCCCGTTCATTATTGTCACCGGCGCCCTCAGCGATGAAGATGCGGCGGCCTGCATTAAGCGTGGGGCGGACGACTATCTGCGCAAGGATCGGGTGGCGCGACTAGGTCATGCGGTAGCCACTGCCCTTGATCAAAGACACCTGCGTGCAGAGCATAGAGCGGCGGAGCAGGCCTTGCGCGCGAACGAGCAGAAATACCGCCTGCTTTTCAACAAGATCCGCGATCCGGTCTTTGTGGTGGAAGTATCGGCCGATGGCCGTTTTGGGTGTATGTTAGAGGCCAATGATACGGCCTGCCTGCGATTGGGCTATTCGCGCGAAGCCTTGCTGAAACTAACGCTGCGGGATATTGCCGCTCCCGAATGGGCGCGCATCTTTAAATTGGTCGCGGAAAAAATTATGACCGACGATAGCCTGTCATTCGACACGGAACTATTGGCGAAGAACGGTGAAAGAATTCCCGTAGACATGTTCCTAAATCGGATTGATCTGAAGGTGAAGACGGCGGTTCTGGCCATTGCGCGGGACGTATCCGAGCTGCGCAAAATGGAACAGCAAAAGTACCAGATCTATGAAATGGAAAAAAAGATGCTGGGCATGGAGCTCCATGACAGTGTCGGCCAATACATCACGGTGATTGCGTTAAAAAGCAAGGTCTTGGAAAACCGGCTGAAGGCGTTGAAGCTCAGGGAAGCCGACGCAGCCGAAGAACTTACCCGATTGATCAGCCAGACCAGCGTTATCGTCCGCAACACGGCCAAGACGCTGTTCCCCGTGGATCTGGAAAAACGCGGCCTGGAAGCGGCCTTGCGGACTCTGCTGGTGTTCATGAAAACGCAGTTCAAAGCCAGTTGCAAACTTGATTATCAATTACCGGACGATGCGGTTAATATTTTGGCGGCGACGAATCTCTATCGCATTGTTCAGGAGACCATGAATAACGCCGCCAAACATAATCAAGCCCGAAATTTCAATATCCGCCTGCTCTGCGAGCAGGACCGAATTGTGCTGACGGTCTGTGACGACGGCCGGCCTCCGTCCGCCTCGACCGAGAATCCGGAGGGGCTCGGGCGTGACATTATGGAATATCGCTCCAAGCTTTTGAAGGCATCCATGACGCATCAAACCGCCAAGGCCGGTGGCAACGAAATGATTTTGTCCTTTCCCCAGCATTCGGTTCTGACAGACTGAGCGAATGCATGGGAAATTTAGTGGTTTGTCATTCCGAGCGTAGCGAGGAATCTCGTGTAGGTTCTATACCACCGAGGAGATCCTTCTCTCCGCTCAGGATGACAGAATATTTTCCCTGCTTCGGGGCCTCATTGAATGTAGGAGTGTTATATGAAACGCAAAAAAAACTCCAAAGCAATTGCCGCCCGCCACGTCAAACCGATGCCCCGCAAACCGGTGCCCGATAAGACGACCCAGCCGGCGTCGGCGAGGTCGTCTTCCGGCAAGCATAGCATTTTCATCGTGGATGATCACCCCTTAGTTTGCGAGGCGATTGCCGGGCTTATCAACCAACAGAAAGATTTGGCCGTGTGCGGGACCGCCGGCGAGTATCGCGCCGCCATGCAGGCTATTGATGCGGCGCGGCCGGAAATAGTGGTCGTGGATATTTCGCTGGGCGGCAAGAGTGGCATTGACCTGATCAAGGATTTGTGTGTTATACATCCCAAAATGTTAGCGATCGTGTTTTCCATGCATGACGAATCGCTTTACGCCGCGCGCGCACTTCAGGCCGGGGCCCGGGGCTATATCATGAAATCGGAGTCGCCGGAGAAAATTGTCGAGGGCATCCGCCAGATGCTGGTCGGAAAAATTGTGCTCAGCGAGCCGATGCGCGAGCATCTCATGACCCAGTTGGTCGGCGGTAAGGCCACAACCGCCATTGCCTCGCCCTTGGAGTCGCTTTCTGATCGCGAGTTAACGGTCTTTGAATTGATCGGGCAGGGCTTAGGTTCCAGCCAGATTGCCAAGAAAATCAGCCTGAGCATTCATACCGTGCAGTCGTACCGCGAGCGCATCAAGGAGAAGTTGAACCTGCGCCATGCCACCGAGCTGATCCAGCATGCCGTCCAGTGGATCCAGAGTGGCAAAAGACTGAAATGAAGATTTTCCTAATCCGTTATCGGTCCCAACATCATTACACTGGCGGCCGGCAACTTCTAATCTCTCACATCTGACCTTCCGTCGTCCGTCATCGGTCATCTGTCCTCCCTCTTCTCCAGTCTGGCGCGTGCCAGGGCGTAGCCCTCTTGCCGTCGCGAAGCACTATGGTGGAGCGCGGTGGGCGAAGCCTGGTCCTTCCTCTGTGGTAATTCCGCTTACACCAGAATCAGGGTTCTACCGATTGCTGTTTTTTCGCTTTTCCCCGACACTTGGCCCTATTAAGAAACGATTGTGTCTGGAAGGCATGCGCCTCTCAACGCTGTATACGGGTGCCAACAAGGAAGAATAATCCCATGATCGCCGCCCTCATAGCCGTTATGATGCTGATTGAATCCGGGGGCAATGTTGGCGCCGTTGGCGACGGTGGCCGCGCCCTGGGTTGCCTCCAGATTCGCGCCTGCGTCATCGCCGATGTCAATAAATACTACGGCGCCACCTATATACACGAGGACGCCCTTGATCTTGCCAAGGCCGCGCGCATTTGCCGCCTATATATAGAGGTGTATGCGCCGCCCGGCGCCGGACTGGAAACCATGGCGCGCATCTGGAACGGCGGTCCCAACGGCCCCAACAAGGAGTCAACGCGTAAATATTGGCAAAAGGTTGAAGTAAAATATCGCGAATTAGCCGTGCAAAGGGGGTACGTGGAACGTAGAGCGGATAACGTTAAGCGTCAAAATTAAAACGATTCATGTTCATCGGCGCGGCCGCCCGTGATGAAGGAGACGCACCTATGTCTTCTGAAACATCGTCTGAAACCAGCAATCAACCATCTAAATTTGATGCCAGTTTCCAATCTTGTCATCCGTCATCCCGCCTTCGCCCCAGGGGCTACGGTGGGCAGGCGCTCCTTCCTGTAGTAGTTTCTCCTACACCCGAATCAGGGTTCTACCGATTGCGGGTTTTTAGCTTTCCCCTTAGACTCAGCAACATCAAGAAAGAAAATTTCTGAAACCCGCAGATCCCGGCGTAGAACGGGAACCAAAAATAAAGGGGGGTGAACAACATGGCCGTAGAAAAAGCAATTGGTTCTTCGAGTTTGGTGGAGGTGATTGACCGT
>VSJD01000116.1 GCA_008636095.1 Kiritimatiellota bacterium
AATCAATCAGCTCTATGAAGCTTGGGCGTTATTCAACAACTTCTTCAGTCCAACCCTCAAGTTGATCGAGAAAAAGAAAGTGGGGTCCAAGTATATTAAGAAATATGATGTTCCGCAGACTCCCTATCAGCGGCTGATGAGCTCTGACGAAATCTTTGAGCCGGTTAAAACCTGGCTGACAGAAATATTCTGCAACATCAACCCTTTTGCCTTAAAACGCCAAATTGACTTCAAACAAAACCAAATCCTCAAGGAGCTCCGGTAACATGTATTATGGCGCAACGAAGGCATCTTCTCAATGTCATGCCGGTAACATTTTATTATGGCGCAACGGGCAGGGCAGGGGTAGGGGCAAGGCATCATTACGGCAGGGGAATTCTCGAAGTGCCAGGTGCCGCAATAGGCCTTGACACATAAAGCCGGCGGGGTAATCTCCGGTGTTTAATGCGTTTCTTACCCTGCCTGTGGCAATGATTAGAAGCGCGGTTGTGCCGAAGCGAATTATTCGGAGAAAATTATGGTGACCGGAAATCCTGTCGCGGATTCAGGTAAATTTTTTTGGGGATAATTTATGTTGAAACCCAAGATTTCGTCTTATGAAAAACGGACAGCCTGGTTCCACCAGGCGCGTTTTGGTATGTTCATCCACTGGGGATTGTATTCCCTTTTGGGGCGGGGGGAGTGTGTGATGTGGGCGGAACGCATTCCAGTCAAAGAATATGCCAAACTGGCCGATCGTTTCACGCCCGCCAGGTTTGATGTTGATCGTTGGGTCTCCCTGGCAAAAGCGGCCGGAATGAAGTATGTTGTCTTTACCGCCCAGCACCACGACGGCTTTGCTCTCTATGACAGCAAGGCGAGCGATTTCACTTCCGTCAAGACCGCGGCCAAAAAGGACTTTGTGGCCGCATACGTAAAATCCTGTCGCAAATACGGGTTAAAAGTCGGTTTATACTACTCTCTCCCGGACTGGCGCTTTCCCGGCTATTTCAATCTGGGAAAATACCCGCAGAGCTTCAAGGCAATGATCAAACAGGCGCACAGTCAGGTTAGAGAGCTGATGACCAACTACGGCAAAATAGACTACCTCTGGTACGATGACTTTTGCGACAGATTATGGATACCGGACGGGGAGCCGATATCCAGCACCATGGAAGCAGGCGGAAGTCCGGAGATTCCCAAGCTCTGGCATTCAAAGCAACTTAACCAGATGGCAAGAAGTCTCCAGCCGCAAATCATGATCAACAACCGTTCCGGTCTGGAGGAAGACTTGGATACACCGGAGCAGGCAATAGCTGTCTCCAAACCAGGCCGGGCTTGGGAATCATGTATGACCATGGGCGATTTCTGCGGGTGGGGTTACATTAAAAACAACCCAAATTTCAAAACAACCACCCAGTTGATTCAGAATCTGGTAACAACAGCCAGTGGCGCCGGAAACTACCTTCTTAACATCGGGCCGAAACCTGACGGCACCGTGCGAGCAGAAGAAGTAACG
The DNA here is from genome assembly GCA_008636095.1 of Kiritimatiellota bacterium. Taxonomy (GTDB): domain Bacteria; phylum Verrucomicrobiota; class Kiritimatiellia; order JAAZAB01; family JAAZAB01; genus VSJD01. The sequence continues at coordinate 1,499 of VSJD01000116.1, forward strand.
CGGCTGAAAGAGATTGGGAAATGGATGCAAGTCAACGGTGAATCCATATACGGCTCAGAGCGGCTGCCAGACCGCTGGGGGGGCGTATGGGGCTGCGGTATGTTGGGCGCCGCCACCGTCAGGGGAAACAACGCTTATCTGCATATTTTCCGTTGGCCCGGTGAGACGGTTGCTGTTGCCGGCATTAAGAACAAGGTTCTTGCGGCAACGATTCTGGCAACCGGCCGTAAGGCAAAAATAGAGCAGACCAAAGACGGCCGGCTCTTCCTGAAAGGCTTACCTAAAGAACCACCGGATCGGAACGATACGGTTATCCGTCTGAAACTGGACGGCAAACCGAAGCCTTTTAATTACAGTGGCATGCCGTTGTAAAATATTAAGGATTAAGACAGAACGCAACCAGGGAGGACGAGTAATGCGTACCGGCATCCGCGGAAAAGACAAAACATGCAAGTATGCGGTCAATACCAATGGCTTGAAAACACTTCGCATACCGCAAATTATTGACTTGGCGGCTGATGTGAAACTGGACGGCATTGAATGGGGTTTGCCGGCATTGGACAGCGCTAAAAGCGTTATTGGCGAGATGGCCCGTGCTACGCAGGATCGTGGATTGGAGGTTGTCGGATATATCAACGGCGGCAAGATGTGGAAACGCGATGAGATAACGCGTTGGGCCGAACTTGTCGCATCAGTGCAGGGACGTTCGTTGAGAGTGGCCCATCCGTGGATTGCATGGAACTATGACGAATCGTTGCATCAGGGGCGCGCATATCCGGAAATTTTCAAATTAGCACGCGACAGTATGCCGTATCTCATGGAACTCGGCAAAACATACGGCATTCGTTTCGTGATGGAGTTGCATTCCGGCGCGCTCACGGCTTCCGCTTTGGCGGCCGCCAACGTAATGCAGGGATTTGATCCTCAATATATCGGCGTGATTTACGACCCGGCAAACACAATCATTGAGGGAAACATGCGTCCCCGGAGCGAGGTGGAAGTTCTCGGTGACTACCTGGCATATGTTCATGCAAAAAATGTCATGTGTGCGTTTACCGGTCAATTTACGGAAAGACCTGTACCGAGGGCAAAATGGGAATTCAAAGTTTGCCATCTTCCTTACGGAATCGTGGATTGGCTGGAAGTTTTTTATGCACTCAAGCTTGCATCGTATCGCGGTTGGATTTCCTGCGAGGAGTTTTTCAAACCGGATGAATCCTGTGCAGAAGAACTGAAGGACGGAATTGCTTTCCTAAAAGCCTGCGAAAAACACGCTCCCAGCGCACCGCAAGCGCCGTTTACCGATTTTAACGATTGAAATGAAAGAATATGCGGATTGGGTGGGGCAAGTACCTGCTCAAGGATGATCCCGGCGATCCGGCTTCGCTCGGCGGCTGGAGCAGTTTTACAGTCCGGATCGTCTTTGGTGCATGTTATGTGTGTTTGCTTCTTTTCCCGCGCGCGCGTAATCCCTGTTCGATTTCCTGAATCAGCTTCTTGAGCTTACGGCAATCGGCGCTGAGGTCCTTCAGTTCAGTCCGGGTCGAAAAGCCGGCATTGAAATAATGTTCGAAAAGGCGGCATAATTCCTCGACCGGATCAACGGCCGCGCCCGCTATTGCCGGCGGGGCCGTTGCCGCTGGAGCGGCCATCGCCGCCGGTGCCGTTATTACTGCCAGTAGGCGGCGGACATCCTCTGGCGTGATGCCTGCCGCTGGAACGCCCAGGCGCTCGGCAATGTAATGGCGTATGGCGGCACACAGTTCATTGGCGGCGGCGGACGAATCCGCCGTTGCGGACGAATCCCGCCCGGAGTGGGATAAATCCGCCGATGCGGCCGTTGCCGCCGATGCGGCCGTTGCCGCCGCGCCTAATTTAATCGCACTACTCAGGCGCCGCAACGCGTGTGGCATGGCCTGTTGCCTCCGCAGGGCGGCCTTGTGCTGTTCATTATGCTCCTGATAGAAACGGAACATCAGGCCAATGAGAAATAGGCCGGGACCGGCGCCGGCCACAGCAAGCCAGGCTGGGTGCCCCAGCAGGGACGCGGAGTCCGCGCCAGCCGCATCCGTGCGGACGGCTGCTATCGGTTGGGTCCGGTCATCGTCCGTCCTGGTTGCGGCCTGCATGCGGTTAGTATTACCCATAATCTGGGAAGCCGTGACTTCGGATCCGCGTTTAACAGCCAGCGGGATCATTTGGGTTGCGATGGTTTTATACCCGCGACTTTTGACATCATAATAGGCCACTTCAATCGGCGGTACCTGGAATGCCCCGGCATGTGTTGGCCGCAGGGTATAGATATATCGGCAGGTGGCGTCCTGTTTGACCGTCTGCACGGTGTTGTCATAGATGGTAAAATGCTCCAGTAGGTTGGTTTGCAGAGCTAACTTCGGCGGCAACATTTTGTCGAAGCGCACTTGCCCGTTCAGTTCCAGGGTCAGTTTCAGCGGATCGCCCACGGAGCAAGTGGTCGCATCCAGGCTGGCCTTGACCGCCAGGTTACTGCCAATGGCCCCGCTAAAGCACGCGGGCCGATCCAGCTCGGGCGGCGGGATGACCCGGACCGTGCAGGCGGGGCCCACCGCAAAGATGGCCATACCATTGGCCTTTCCAGTGTCGTCCGCCTCGACCGGCACAGATCCTTTGAACACCACTGGTCCGAACACATAGTTGCCCTCATCGATGGGCGAGTAGGGGAGCGTGAGGGAATACTCCACGTAATCCTTGCCGTTCTGCCAGGCTCCGCCAGAGCGCTTCACCCCGGCGAGACAAGTCAGCCGGCGGGAGAGCGCAAACAGCGCCCGCCGTTTTCCGCCGGACATAAAACTGCTAAAGTCGAACGGATCCGGCTGACGTGTATAATCGTTGATGGCGAATCCGGGGCGGTTGTTCTGGATCAGCAACTTATTCAGGAGCTGGTTGATATCGGGCCCATTTAAACCGGGCATGCCTTCTGCGGTCAGCCACGGAATGGTCAGAATAGGTGGTGTATCGGGGAAGAACGGCTCGGTATTGGCAAACCGGCCCGTAAGACGTTTGATCAGTACCGTGAGTGTAATTTCAAACGGCTCATCGATCAGCACCGTTTCGCTGGAGGATGTTATGGTCAGACTGACCAAGTCCTGCTTTTCAATATCGGTGACGGTAAGGGAGGGACCTTCGGCCGTCAAGCACCGTCCATTGACGGTTACGACAACCGGCCCGGCCCGGAAGGAACCGGCGGTCAGGGGGGTAATTTCATAACTGATGATAAGGCCCGAAAAACCCTGCCGGGTCATCTGGCCGTTCACAAAACTGATGCTGAAGTTGCTGATGTTTTGCTTGCCCAGACTGCGGACCTTGCTGTTCTTGATCTGGGAGAGATCGGGTTCGGCTTCACTTGCACCGGAGACGTTGACTTGTAGAATAAACGACTCGCCCAGGTAAAGCTGGTTGCGGTTGGCCTCGATGTTCAGCGTCACGTCATCGGCCACGAGCGGCAGAGCCACAGCCAGCCAGAGTGACACCCATAGCAATATTCTGAAACTATTCTTCATTATTAATGGCTCAAGGAAGGCTATGCCCGCAACTAAACTGCGCTTATCGCTGGTTATCGTCAAGAACAGCGCGGATTTTGTTTGAAAAAGGCCACGGCGATTTCGGCTCATCTGCCGCGCTACGCCCGATATATCGCTCAAGCGGCATGCAACGGGTTGTGATTGTTCCGTCCTCTGGGCTGGTGTCCGTCGTCTGTCGTCTGGCGTCGAGTTTGAGGCGTCTGCCGTCAGTCACCAGTCCTTTTCCACCGAGGAGGGCGGAATATAGGAGTCCTGTTCACGCTCCTCGCGGTGGTCCTTTTCCCGCTGCTGGGCTTTTTCCAACAGTGCTCTGGCCTGTTCGGGGGTCATTTCCTTGTCTTTATCCTTTTGCTCCGGTTTCTGGTTCGCCTCTGGTTGCTGTTGCGGTTGTTGCTCTTGTTTTTTGTCTTGCGGCGGTTGTTCCTGCTTTTGTTGATCTTGTTTCTGCTGATCCTGCTTCTGCTGATCTTGTTTTTGCTGATCCTGTTGCTGGTTCTGGTCCTTGTTTTTAGGCAGGAGCTTCTCAATTTCTTTCAGGATATCGTAAGCTTGACGCTGGTTGGGCAGGGAAGCGGTGAGATTGGTGGATTCGATCTGTCTGAGCGCCAGGTCTTGCAGGGTCAGTGCCTGCTGAGCCAGGGCGAGAATATTCGTGCGCGTTTCCGCGGTAATCTCCTGTTTCTTTTCCGGCGCGTTAGTTGCCGCAACGCCCGTAATTGCGGCGGTGGCTGCACCAGTGGCAATGGTAGAATTAGCCGCGCCCGATGTCGAGACCGGCATCCCACCCGGTGGCTGCATCCCACCCGGAGGCGGAGTCCCGCCTGGAGGCACTGCCTGCGAAAAACGCTCCACGAACAAGCGGGTCAACTCCTGGGCTTCGTTCTGCTGGTAGCGGATGACCGGCAATTCCAGGCGGGATGCCGCCTCCAGGCGGGACTCCGCCTCCGGGCGGGATGTCGCCGCCACCTCGGCGGTACGTTTCAGGACGGAGGTCGTCAGGTTGATCGTGTTGGTCTGGCGGAATAAATCCTCGCGGAGAAGCTGGGGGAATTGAGCCATACCTTTCCATAGGTTATAAACACCGGATTCGGCTTTCATGACCGAGCGATAGGCTTCGTTTTCCAGATTGCGCAGGGATTCCGTCGCCTGTTGCATGGTATTGCGCACGGCCTCGATATGCTGTTCCACCTGGGCCGCCTGGGGCACTCCGGAGGTGGCGGCAACGGCCGCGACGGAGGAAGCGGCCATCTGGGCCAGTGCCGAAGCAAGGGAAATTTTCAGCGGAATCAACAAATCCGTGTTATCGCGCTGTTGCGCACTTAGGGCTTCCATCTGGTCTATCCGTGAGGGTGTGGCGTTGGTCAGAGCGGCGGGCAGATCCGTGCTGATCTTGCGTTGGTTTGTGAGCAACGTATCGGCCATTTGCGGTGGTGGAATGCCCTGGTAGCGGGCCAATAGTGCCTTGAGCTTGGCTTGTTCACGGGCTTCAGGCAGGAGATTTGTAACCACCCCCAAGTTCGCTCGTGCCGCCTCATCATCGCTCCGATAACGCAATGTGCGCTGGAATGCCAGTCCGGAACGTTCCAACAAGTCTGGTCGTTCATTGGGTGGCACATTGGTTCCGGCGGATTTGGCCTGTTCAGCCAGTTGGAAGGTGGCACAACCCAAATTGTAAAACGCGGCCGCGGGATCAGTCGGCTGGCGTGTTGTTAGTTCGGTATATTTTTCAGCGGCAACCTGGTACTGTCCGGCGCGGTACAGCGCATTCCCCGCATTGTAAAGGCAATCATTCTGAAGTGCTGCCGTTTGGCCTTGCATGGCTGCCAGGTATGCTTTGGCGGATTCGTGGTAGGAGCCCATCCGATACAGGCGCTGAGCGCGCCGCGCCCCGTCGCGGCCGCTGCCGCCGGAGCGGCCGATGATGGCTGGCTTTGCCGCCGGCATATTTGCCGCCGGCATATTTACCGGTGGCAGGTTTGTCGCGGGGACGAGCGTTGACGCCTGGTTGGTACCATTGGCGGCAAGTTGCTGGATGATGCCGGTTACCGCTGACCCGGTCAATGGAACCTGGGCCTGAACCAGTCCGGTAAAAAGTGCGAGCGAAAATAGCAACGGCCATATGCGCACAACAGTAGCAGGGGTGGATTGCGGCGCCATCGGAATGCCGGCGGTAACGACCGCTCCGGCGGCAACGGCCGCAACGGTGGTTCCCGACGTCGCCTTCACCTTTTTACCCAATCGGCCGCGGCTCAGCAGTGCGCCTGCCAGTAAGGCCAGCACGGCTGGCAAAAGGAACCACTGGTAACGTTCGATATACCGGCGCCGGATGGATTCCGCAATGTCGCGAGTCGTCAGCTTGCTCAAATGATCGCGGTACAGCCTGTCTAACTTGACGTTGGCCGTGCCGACGGGCACATAGGCGCCACCCGTGATTTCGGCGATGGATTTCAGCGTCTCATGCTGAAGCTTGCTGACCACGTCCTGGCCCTGATAGGTCACGAATTCATTGGGTCGGTCCGAATTGGGTATCTTAGCGCCCTGCGGGTCGCCCAGGCCGACCGTAAAAATTACGGCGCCTCTTTTTCTAGCGCTTTCGGCCGCGGCCTTGGCTTTGCCTACCAGGTCTTCACCATCGGAGATGAGAATGATAGCCTGGTAGGCGCCGGCATCGCTTTCAAAAGCGTCCAAGGCTTTGGTAATGGCGTCACCTATATCAGTTTCGCCCCGCGGCGCCGATTCCGGGGAAACGTCAGCTAACGCTTGTTCGAGGTAAGCATAGTCGGTGGTCAGCGGGCACAGCTGGAGAGCCTTGCCGCGGAAAGCGATCAGCGCGGCCCGGTCGCCCCGCAGTGCACGGAGCAGATCCTGAATATCCGCCTTGGCGCGTTGGAGACGATTGGGGTGGACATCCTGCGCCAGCATGGAGCGCGAGACATCGAGCGCAATGATCAGGTCGCGTCCGCGTTGCATTACTGTTTCCTCGCGCAGGCCCCATTGTGGACGGGCCGCGGCGATAAGCGCCAACAGGAGCCCGAGCAATACCAGTGCCCATTGCCAGTAGAAGCGATGCGTCTGGGACGGGGGACACATTTTCGAGCGCATGACCGGCGACAGGAATTGGTCCAGGGCGCGGGCTTTAAGATGCCAGGCCGCAAGCCAGAGGATGCCGATGACCGGCACCAGCCATAGCAAGATCAAAGCCCAGGGATTGACGAACTGAACGTGCATGGCGTTAAATAATCTCCTTCCTCACGATCATGTTCAACGAGATTGCCAGTGCTAGCAAAATAATTCCCGGCCAAAGCTGCCGGGGAAACAATTCCGTGTACTGGTTGTAAATTTCTTTGTTAATATTTGTTTTTTCAAGTTTGTCGATTTCGGATAGAGCCCGGGAAAGTCCTTTGGGATCCTTTACGTTGAAATATTGACCGCCCGTTGTTGAGGCGATGCGGCGGAGCAGATCTTCGTCAATCCGGACTGGGGCGTATTGAATGACGTCTCGGCCGAAGACATCCCGGACCATGAACGGGGCGCGCCCGTTAGAACCCACGCCGATGGTGTAGACCTTGATACCCAGCGCCTTGGCCGCCTTGATGGCCTCTTCGGGCTTGATCAGGCCCGTGTTGGATTCGCCGTCACTGAGGAGCACGATGAGCTTGGATTTGATCTCGGCCTTTTCCAGCCGGGCGCAGGCCGTGGCCAACGCGTCGCCGATGGCGGTCAGCAGTTCCTCCTGATTGGTCAACTGCCCGTTGGCATCCAGGGCAGGCTTCGGAATCTGAACTCCTTTAAGGACGTGCAGGAGTGCGCTGTGATCAATGGTCAGCGGCACACGGCTGGTGGCATAGCCGCCGAACGTCACCAAGCCGATCAAATCATCGGTGCGCTTCTCGATAAACTGGGCGAATGTTTCCTTAACCACGTCCAGCCGGGTGCGAGTTGTGTCGCGCGTCGAAAAATCCAGCGCTTCCATCGAACCGGAGACGTCTACTACCATTTGGATGGCGATGGCATCGGCCTGATGGGCGGTCTTCGAGAACACGGTTTGCGGGCGCGCCAGGGCGATAATTGCCAACCCGGCGCCCGTCAGAAAAAGAAACGGCGCCAGGGTAATGGCCGCTGTCCGCCAGGTCAATGGTGGACGAAACAGGCGATGGGTGGGCGCGAATAGAACAGCCTTTTTTCTTCTCCGCGCGAGCATGGCCCACCCCGCGACACAAAGCGGGATCAGCAGAAACAGGTAATATGGATTTGCGAACCGGAACATATCAGGCTTCCTTTTCCTTCTGCTGGAATTCTTCGTCTGTATCTATATAATCGCCGGCGGTCGCAAGAGTTTGGTCAATAATTTCCTTACCAGGATGGTAAACGGCAAATTTAACAAGATCACTGGTCTGTAAAAAAACCTTTAATTTCTTAACGACCTCAGGTTTGAAGGAGGAGTTGTTTGCCGCTGTTACAAGGAATTCTTCGGTAGTTTGTTCCGGTGCTCTGATGGAATGCGCTCCCTCAATGTAGCACCGGACGATCATCGTCAATCCGATATAAAACTCCTTGATTTTTCCTTTCCCAACCAGGTCCTGTTTAAGAAGTTCAACGAGTTGATTGAGGGCGCGTTCGCGGGGTGACATCCGCCGCAACTGGATGGCACGGTGAACCCGGCGGCTGAGCCGGTAGAGCGCCCAGGCCCCCACGCCCATCAGCGCCAAGATAGCCATCCAGCCTGCGACCGTCTTGAAAGCCGGATAAATCCAGACCGGCCCGCGGATATCACGGATGGAGGCGGCATCCCGCCTGGAGGCGCCCGGATGCTCGTTCCCGATGGGGGCGACTCCGAAAACAATAGCCCGCGTGGCAAACCAACTTTCCGGCGCGGTCGGACGGCTTGCATCGGTATAGGTCACAGCCATGGGCGCCAGCCGGTATTCGGCGGCCACAAGCG
>VSJD01000115.1 GCA_008636095.1 Kiritimatiellota bacterium
GCGTCAGCCGGAAACAATGCTCATGCGCGATGGTCCCAGCCTGGGCCGTTGGCTCGCGGTCAAACGCGCCGCTCAGTGTGAATCCTGTAAGCCGATTATCCAGGGGCGGTAACCGAACCGTGATGTTGGATGGCGCGATCGTCTTGATGGAAAGCAGGATGTCCCGGTCCAGGTGAACCTGGGCTGGGTCGGCGGTGATGATTAGTTCCACGGCTCCCGAGGTCATTTTTTCCACGCGGGGCGCGGGTCTGGATTCCGGCGTGGCGGCAACAGCCGCTGTGGTACGCAGGCCCATGAACAAAGCAGTAACTGCCAAGGCAATCGTTAACTTGGTAGACAGGAATTTTAATCCGTAGCGGTTCTTACGAACCGCGGCCACACCAGATCGTTGTAGTGGCCGTTCGCCACGTCGGCGGGCGACGTGGATAGAACGGCAAAGTTGCCGAAGGCCGAATATACGACAGGCTGTTTGTTCATTCTTCATTCTGCCTTTTGCATTTTCTTCAGCCGCGATGCATACGATGCTGGCGAAGGTGGAAAAGCCGGCGCACATCGTCCACAAAGGGCCGGTCGGTTGTCAGCGCCAGGCGGTCCACTTTGAGCCGCTGAAATTGCTTGTCACGCGCGAGTTCCTCGGCCGCGGCCTGAGCCTGGAACGACTTCAATAAACGACGGGAACTCGTGTCCACCATCATCAGGTCGCCTGTTTCCGGGTTGAGAACTTCCAATAGCCCGATATTGGGCAGGCTCTGCTCGCGGGGATCGGAAATCGGACAGGCGATCAGGTCGTGGTGACGTGCCATGACCCGTAATTCCTTTTCATATCCCGTTGCCAGAAAATCAGAAATCAGGAACACCACGGCCCGGCGTTTCTGTACCTTGTTCAGGAACTGCAGGGCCGCGCCCAAGTTAGTTTCGCGGCGTGTTTCCTCGGCCGCCAGCACTTCCCGCACCAGTCGCATCGCGGCCGTCCGGCCCTTGCGCGGCGGAATGTAGCGCTCAATCCGGTCGGAGAACAGGATCATGCCGACCTTGTCCTGGTTTTTAATGGCCGAGAGCGCCAGGAGACTGGTCAGTTCGGCGGCCACCTCGGCCTTGGAACGCAGGCCGGACCCGAAAATCATGGAGCCGGAAATGTCCACCAGGAAAATAATCGTCAATTCCCGTTCTTCGCAGAAGCGCTTGACATAGGGGTGGCCCATGCGGGCCGTAACGTTCCAGTCAATGGAGCGCACGTCATCACCGGGCACGTATTCGCGCACTTCGTCGAATTCCATGCCCCGTCCTTTGAAGACGGAGTGATACTCGCCGAAAATGTGTTCGTCCACAAGCTTGGCCGTAACCACCTTGATCCGGCGGACATGCTTCATCAGTTCTTTGGTGTCAATGGGCATTATGGAGGAATGGTTAATGGTTAATGATTGATGGTTAATGAAAGAATGGTCAATGGTTGATGGAGCATGGATTACGGTTCATAGACTATTAGCCATTTACCATCAACCATTTCTTCACGGCACTGGTATGTCGTTCAACAGGCGCGTGATCAGGTCCTCACTGGTGACTTCTTCCGCCTCCGCTTCATATGTCAGCATGATACGGTGCCGGAGCACGTCATGGGCGATTTCCTTGACGTCCTGGGGCGTGGCGTAACCGCGGCCGTGTAACATGGCGTTGGCGCGGGAGGCCAGGTTCAGGTAAAGCGTGGCTCGCGGCGAAGCCCCATACTCAATCTGGTGATCCGCCGGGATGTTGTAGGCCGAAGGCTGGCGCGTGGCAAACACGAGGTCAAGGATATATTCGCCCACCTTTTCATCGCAATAGACCTGGTCCAGCAGATCGCGCAACAGGAAGATCTGATCGGACGACATAACGGAGTTGACCTGAGCATCCCGTTTGCGCGTGAATCGGTTCATAATCCGGCGTTCGTCGTCCTTGGAGGGATAAGTGACCTTGCATTTTAGCATGAAGCGGTCAATCTGGGCCTCGGGCAGGGGATAAGTGCCTTCCTGTTCGATGGGGTTTTGCGTGGCCATGACCAGGAACGGCTCCGGCAGGGGATACGTATGGTCGCCAATCGTCACTTGGTGTTCTTGCATGGCCTCCAAAAGGGCCGACTGCACCTTGGCCGGGGCCCGGTTAATTTCATCCGCCAGCAGGAGGTTGGTGAAGACCGGTCCCTTTTTGACCGAAAATGTTCCGGTACGCGGATCATAAATCATCGTGCCGATCAGATCGGCCGGCAACAGATCCGGCGTGAAACTAATCCGTTGGAACTTGAGTCCCAGTGTCTGGGCCAGCGTTTTGACGGCCGTGGTTTTGGCCAGTCCCGGCACACCTTCCAGCAGGATGTGGCCGCCAGTGATGAGCGCAATCAGCATGCGGTCCAGCATGTGCTCCTGGCCCACCATGATTTTCATTACTTCCTGGCGTACGCTGTCGATGGCCTTGGTCTGTTCGTGAATCAGGTCGGTGGTCTTGGTGATTTCGGTATGGTCCATAGGTTGATCTCCTGTATTCTGTTATTAGTCAATGTGTCTCGAATTCGGTTCGGGAAAGTCGGCGGCGATCTTGGGCCGTCTCCGGGTTTCCCGGGCTTGCGCATACAGAAGTATAGCGCTACGCTCGGCGTACCCGTATCCGGCTCAAGCTTGCCTTGCTTTCCCGAATCCGCCTACGTCGGAAACCGAATTCAAGCCACAGTTACCACGCTTGCGCCGAACGCAACGGTTTATGATTGCTTCGCGTTTTACTATCAGTCCTCTGGTCTGGTGTCCGGCGTCTGTCGTCTGTCGTCGTTCTTTGGTCCTCCGGGCGGCTCTGTTTTTTTGATCAGTTCCGTGCGCTTAATCAGGAACGGCTCCGCCCGATAGGACTTTAGGATGAATGTCCAGGTCACTAACCGGTCGTTCAGTACCTTGGCTTCATCCGCCCTCTTGGCGGATTCATCCGCCTTGGCCGCATCCAGCGTGTTGGTCTTGGCATCCTGCGGTCTGTCGTCTGGTTCTGCCGGTGCCTTCCAGGCCACCGCCACCTGGACATAGCGATCAAAGGTGTCGTTGGTCAGCGTGTTGCCGATGCGTAATGTGTAAATCTGGCCCTGTCGTGTTTGGGCTTCGAATACCACCGGATGCTCCAGTCCGGTCTCTTTTGGGGACAGGGTGGGGGCGGCAATATCGTCAAATCCCAGGATGTTCAGCGCGCCGCTAATCTGGTTTACCTTGGCAGTGTCTAATGTGCCTTCCTCTTCCTTCAACCCTTCGAGCGTGAATGGCTCGCCATTTTTCGACCGCACCAGGTTGATCGGCGCGCGGTCGGGCGCGGTGACCGTAATATTCTGGATATCATTGGCGGCAACATTGACAAACTCGTTGGCCAGCCAGTTTTTAACGTCGTCGGTCAGGCGGTCGAGGGTTTGGCCAACCAGAATAACGCGGCCATCGGCTGTCTGCACGTATTGCCCGTCCGGATAATTGCCAAAGGCAAGCGGTCCTTGCATGCTGCCGTCGGGGGAGGCGCGCATAAAAGGTTTGCCGATGAGCAGGGTGGCTATGAGCCCGTCATTTTCATCCCGCAGTTCCACGCGCGTTCCGGCCTGCTCTTTGCGGCCCGGGGATATTCCAACGGGGTTCAGCAGGTTGAAGGCGCCTTTCTGCGATTCACTTGCGGTTATGACTTGACCCACCTTCATCTCGCTGAGCTGAAGCAGGCCATCGGCGATCTTGTCGAAGGCGGCGGGATAATTAAATCGGTTTGCCACGGTCCAGATACCTTTAAACTTGGCCAGCGTGAGGGTGTTGTCCGTGGTGATCAGCACGATTTTGTTCACTCGGTTGATGGGCAGGTTGGGCAGGACTTTCGTGCCGATCAGGGCGATTCCCGGTTTTGGTTGAGGCCGCAGAGTCCAGACAGCCCAACCGATCAGAGCGCCTGCCAACACAACGAGCAGAATAAGGTTACGCGTCTTCATGGTCTATGTTGCTTGCCTCCCTGTATGTATTCGGTTGATGCATTCATTTTGATGCCTTGCTCCGGCTGTGTCTCGAATTCGGTTCCATCCATCCCTCCGGTCTGGCGCTTGCCCTGCGTAGCTCCCCGAGCGAAGCAGGGTCTGTCGTCTGCCTGCGCTCAATGCATCACGCTCTGCCGTCGGTACCAGCCGAAGGCCAGGCCCGCCAGACAAACCAGTATGGGCACGGCCAGGATATTGATGGCCTTGACCTTCACGCCAAGCTCTTCGATACCTTCCCGCAGGTTTTTGCGCACCTGCTTGAGTTCATGCTGGGTCTTGATCTGTTCCTGTTTGAACTTGGCGATTTCCTGTTCCTGCTCGGCGCTGAGAATGAAGCGTTGGCTTTTGTCTTTCTTGGACTGCAGGCTTTCCAGTCGTTCCTGGGTGGCGGCCAGCTGTTCCTGGAGCGTGCGTTCCTGCATCATCCAGCGCTGTTGTGCTTCGCTCTGGAGCTCTTGGACGCGGTCAAACGGGCGTTCGAATCGGCCGCGCGCGCGGATCTGGCCCAAGTCTGCACTGCCGGAAAGCTGTTCGACTGCGTTGGCAAAGAAATTGACGTTGTCATTCAGCGGCTGAAACACGCGCTGACCGAAAATCGGCAATTCCTGCACGGCGAAGGCGTCGTAAAGCATATCCACGTCCGCCACCAGGATCACCGTGCCGGGTTTGGCGCTTTCCTGCAGGGCCGGGGTAGTGTCTTCCAGTTTCACCGGTTCCTTCTCGCTCGCGGCCGGATTTTTTTTCTCCGTGTCCGGCGCCGCCTTGGGCTTGCCTTGCGGAAAAGCAGTTTTAAACTTGCCTTGCAGGCGGATGGCCAAATTCAGGCGCTTGCCTCCGCTCTTGAACTCGCTGCGGATGGCTTCCGTACCCATCTGGACGGCCATCGCGCTGATAAGCGCAGACTGGTCCGAGGAAACCAGCAGGGAGCCGACGCTCAAACCTTCCTTGCCGGTTCCGGCAAACGCGCCGGCAATGGGCAGGCCCAGCGATTCCAGCGAGGACGTAATCATGTCCTTGCCGTCAATATTGAATTTACGAAGGCTGAGAAATACGGGATTGTCCTCGATCGTATTATCACCGCGTTGCACACGGGTACTTGCCGAGAGGTCGGCAACGACCTTATCGGGCTCATAGGTAATGCCCCAAGCGGCGGTCAAGCGGCCGAGATCGGATATCGGGCGCGCCATGCCCATGCCCATGGCCGCCTCCTGGTTCATGGCGTCCGCCAGGCACAGGGGGTCAATGAATGCCAGCAGACGGCCGCCGCGCAGGACGAACTGGTCAATAGCGTATTGTGTCTTCTCAGAGATCGCCTTGGGATGTACAACGATCAAGACATCAATGGCGGGATCAATTGCGTCTGCCTCGACGGGCAGTTGACGCACATCGTAGTCCTTGTTCAGGTCCTGGAAAGCTACCCAGGGCGGCTGGTTCTTGGGGCGCGGTTGGCCCGGCATGGCATACGGAAACGTACGCACACCCATGACCGGCAGACTGCTCAGGATACCGACCACCGGTTTTTTTGGGTTCGCCACGCGGGTGATCATGCGGGTAATGTTGTATTCCAGCATTTCCTCGTTGCGCGGGTCGAGGAAAGGCAGGACCGTATTGGCGTCGCCTTTCACGGCCACGAGGCCCAAGTAAAGAACGGAGTCCGTAATCCCCATCTGTTCGCCGACGAGTCCGTAGCGTTGTGCCCATTCCTCGGCGTCCGAGTCCGGTTTGGGATTGTAGGTTTCAACCAATATCTTGCCGCCGGAGGCCAATTCATATTCCTTCAGTAAATCCTCCACCTGCCTGGCAAAATTCTTGAGCGGCATGGGAACTTCCGAGGCGCCACCGGAAAAGAAAAATTTCAGGGTCACGGGTTCGTCCAGGGACTTTAACACGGTGCGCGTGCCTTCCGAGAGGGTATAGAGTTTTTCTTCCGTCAGGTCCACGCGCGCCCGGACCCGACTGAGCAGAATATTGACCGCGATCAGGATGGCCAGCAGGGCCAGCAAACCGACCAGACTGCCGGTGAATTTCCAGATTTGCCGTGCTTTCATAAGTGTTCCTTTATTCCGTGCAGTATATGCTTCAAATGTGGGCTATGCCCGACCAAAATTCGAACCACGGCTTCACCGGCGCGGCTACGAAACCACCGGCTTCCGTCCTCTGGTTGTCGTCCGTCGTCCGTCGTCCGGTGTCTGGTTACGCCGCTTTCCGGTTTTCCAGCACCAGGTGGGTGCCGAATAGCATGAATATCATCACGCTGAAGTAATATGCGAAATCGCGCAGGTCCAGTACGCCTTTCTGAAACGCCTCATAGTGCGGCATGAAACTGAAGGCCGCCACGCCGCGCACCAGCCATTCCGGCGCCCAGCGCACCATGAGGTCCGTTACGGGCGGCCAGCCGGCCAGCAGGAGAAACAGGCAGATGACCAGCGAGAGCACGAAGCTGATGACTTGGTTGCGCGTCAAGGCCGAGGTCAGCATGCCGACCGAGAGATAGGCGCCGGCCAGTAGAAGGCTCCCGATATAGCCGCCAATGATGGCGCCGCGGTCCGGAGCGCCCAGATAGACCGTGGTCAGCACGATGGGGAAGGTCAACGCCACGATGAGCCCGATAAAAATCCAAGCCGCCAGAAATTTACCGAGGATCACCTGCGTGACCGTCACGGGCAGGGTCAGCAGGGTTTCAATGGTCCCGGCACGGCGCTCTTCGGCCCAGAGCCGCATGGCCGCGGCCGGCACGAGAATGAGAAACATCCACGGATGCCAGAAGAAAAAACCGCGCAAGTCAGCCTGGCCACTTTCGTAAAAGCGGGACACGAAAAACGTCAGAAACCCGACCAGCATTATAAATACAATCATAAACACGTAGGCCACCGGCGACTCAAAGTATGACGCCAGCTCGCGTTTGATGATGGCCTTGGTATTGCGTATCGAATCCATATATTCATCTCCTTTCCACGTATGGGCGTATGGGCGTATGGGTGTGAGAGTATGGGAGTGCAAATGCAGATCTTTACTCCGATACTTCCATACTCCGATACTCCCATACTTCTTCAGTTCTTCGGTTCGGTCAGTTCGCGGAAGACGTCGTCCAGCCGTCCTTCCAGGGTTTTCATTGCGACCAATTCCCACCCCGGGTTGGCCTTGACCAGTGCCAGGATGTCAGGGGCCAGCTGCGCTGGTCCAGCGGCGATGGCCGCTCCAGCGGCTGACGGACGGGGGTAGACCACCACGCGGGACATCTGGCCCCCGGTCGTCTGCGGCGGGTGAACTTCCACGCGGGCGGCGGAGGTCAAGCGCTCCAGTTTGGCCACCAGGTCGCCGGGCACCGATTTGACCGTCAGTTCTACCGCGCCGTGCGCGCGGCTTTTGGCCTTCAGTTCGGTCGGCGAGGCGTTAGCAACGATCGAACCGTCGCGGATAATGATGACGCGTGTGCAGATTGCCTCCACTTCCTCGAGGATGTGGGTGGAAATCACAATGGCCTTGCGCGCGGCCATGTCGCGAATCATGGTGCGGACAATATGTTTCTGGTTCGGATCCAGCCCATCGGTGGGTTCGTCCATGATGAGCACCGGCGGATCGTGCAGGAGCGCCTGGGCAAAGCACACGCGCTGTTTATATCCCTTTGATAGCGTTCCGATTGCCTGGTGCTTGACGGTATCCAGCCGGCAGGTTTCAATGGTTTGCTGGACGCGCTCTGTGCGCACGCGGCCGGTAAAGCCCCGGATTTCGGCGATGAATCCCAGGTAATTCCAGACGGTCATGTCGGTATAAACCGGTGCATTCTCCGGCAGATAACCGATCAACTTCTTGGCAGGAATGGCGGCATGGATAATATCGTGCCCCATGATGACCGCCGTGCCCGCCGTAGGCGGCAGAAAGCCGGTGATCATGCGCATCGTGGTGGTTTTGCCCGCGCCGTTGGGGCCCAGGAAGCCGAGGACTTCGCCCTGGGCAACCTGAAAAGACACGTCACGGACCGCGTGGATCAGTCCGAATGTTTTTTGGAGTTGCTTGACTGCCAGCATCAGGTCTCTCCTATGTTAGTAACGATCATGTTGCTTATCCTGTAACACGGGATAACGGCTGAGATTTCCCGCCCCGCCTGTAACGCTGTAGCACTGCCTGCCGAACAGAAACGAAAACCTGTGCACATTATCGAATTGTAATGGATCTGACAAGTGAGTTGGTCTCCGCCGCCTTGGGAATGTGCACGCAGAGCACATCATGTTCGTACGTGGCCAGCGCGCCGGTACCTTCGATATTGTCCGGCATCATGATCTGCGTGTGAAACTGGCCCTGGCGCGCGATTGGGGCGTTCCGGGTAGCCGTGGCCTGTGCGCGGGACGTCCGAGCGGCATCAATGATCAACAAACGGCCTTCCAGACTGATCGTGATCCCCTGCTTGTCATATCCCGGCAGGGCTACCGTGACCACATAATTACTGCCCTGATCTTCAATATTCATGGCCGCGGCCGAGGGTACCATGTCCCATCCACGGTTAAACCGAGATAACAAAGTGCTTTGTCGGCTTTCGTTATAGGCGTCCTCAAAGATTCGCTCGATTTCCCGCTGGAGCTGGTTCAGATCACGGTCGGACGTTGGCATGGCCGGGGGCCGATTCCTGCTTTCGCGCTGAATGGCGATGCCGGGGAACGGCCCGCCGGCCATGGTTGCGCCAAAGTTCGGGGTCATATTTCGCAACAGCCGGTTAATCTGATCGTGGATTTGTTCGAGATCGTCCGTGGTTTCCCAAAAAACGACCTGGTTATCCGGTGGGCTTAAGGCCGCTTGACGGGATTTGTCGGCCAGGCCCGGCAGAACCTTCTGCAATCGTTCGTGCCATGCCCGGGATAGTAGCCGACCATCCCGTTCGGTTTTTATTCCAAACAGCATGACGCCCTGTACAAAGGTCACGACGCACAGCACGATAATCACGGCGATCAGAATCCAGTTGGCCCTGGATTTCCGATTGGGTTCAGTATTGGTATCTGGAATGTTTGTTTCCATGGTCGAAAAATGATTTATGATTACATAGCACCAATCGTGCCAAGATTACCTGCTCTCGGTTTCATTATCGTAGCCGTGCCGGTGATAGCGTGGCGGTTATGGAAATACCGGACAAAATGTCCGCGGACATGACATTTTGTCGCCTTCTGGAACGAGGAACACCACGTCGCCCCGTAGCGGGGCAAATGGCCGCTTGGCGCCAAGCACCGACGTGGAAGAACCAGGAACGCAGCTTGGCCGTCTCGTCAAAACGGCAAATCGCATTCCTTGATCTTGCGCTGGATGGTGCGGGTGGAAATACCCAGTTCTTCCGCCGCTAAATTACGACTGCCTGTATGCCGGGTCAGTGATTGCAGGAGTGCCTGCCGCTCGATCTCGGCCAGGGTCGTCTGCGGAGGGATGTTAATTTCTGCGGGGGGGTGTTCTCCGGGTGGGACCAGGTTCAGACTGGCGGTGGTCAGCCGGGATGTGGTTGCCATTATAACCGCAGACTCGACCGCGTTTTTCAACTCGCGGACATTGCCGCTCCAGGGATGGCGCTCCAGAGTTTTATAAAAACCATCCTCGATCTCGTCAATGTGCCGGCCATGCAGGCTACAGGCAGCAGTAATGAAGAAATCCGCCAAGGGTCGAATATCTTCGCGCCGTTCCCGCAACGGCGGTATGTGGATTGTGACCACCTGCAGGCGATAAAGTAAATCGTGGCGGAAGGTACGTTCGGCAACGAGGTCATCCAGGTTGCGATTGGAGGCCGAAATCACGCGCACGTCAATGGGAATTGGCTTGCTTCCCCCCACCCGGATAATTTCACGTTCTTCCAAAACCCGCAAAAGCCTGATCTGCACGGCAGGGGGCGCGATGCCGATTTCATCCAGGAATAGCGTGCCGTTCTGGGCGCGCTCGAAAGCGCCTGCGTGTTGATTGACGGCGCCGGTGAAAGCGCCTTTTTCATGGCCGAACAATTCCGATTCGAGCAGGGATTCCGAAAAAGCCCCGCAGTTAACGGCCACGAACGGTCCATCGGCGCGGGCGCTGCCATCATGCAGGGCGCGGGCAATCAGTTCCTTGCCGGCGCCGCTTTCCCCGAGAATCAACACCGTGGCCTGGGTGGCGGCAACGGTTTTCACCTGGCGGAGCACCTCGATCATAGCGGGCGAGACCGCGATGATCTCACGGCCGTAGAGCGCCTTTTTGAATGATGAAACCTGTGAACGCAGTCGCCGGTTTTCGATGGCATGCGCCACTTTGGACTGAATATCCGTCAGGTCAAGCGGTTTGAGAATGTAATCGTAGGCACCGGATTTGAGCGCGGCCACGGCGGCTGATACGGTTCCGTAGGCCGTCATGAGCAGGACGGGGATGTCGGCATTGATCGCCCGCAGGCGTTCCTGGACTTTATGGCCGTCAAGGTCCGGGAGCCGGATATCCGAGAGCACGGCATCGAAGGTTTGTTCCTGGAACAGGCGGATGCCCGTATCTCCCGTGGCGGCGGTGACCACCGTATAACCGGATTCTTCCATGGCTTCCGCCACGGAACGGCGCCCGTCAGGGTCATCCTCGATGATCAGGATTCGGGCTGTGGGTTCTTTGCTCATCAGGGTCAAGATAATGAAAATGGTGATAAAATTACAGAATAAAGTTCAAACGATTCGCTCCGAAGCCGATCCCCATAACCGTTGCCAAGGCACGGTGGTAAAACTTTCCCAACATAATCGCACAGAAAGGACAAGTGGAGATGCGCTGAACCGTGGCGACAGTATGCCGCAGTTTACTTATGGCAGGTAGAACGGGTTCGGCAACAGCGCTCCGGCCGCGGCCTCGATTTCAAGTCGAATAAATCCCTGCGCACCGCACAGCTCCGAGGACAACTCCCGGAGCAGTTCATTTTGGCCATCCAGCGCTTCGGAATAGAAGAGCCCGTTCTTGTCGCAGACCCGCAACTCGCGCAGTGGCGTCGGTGAATTAACGCTTAACTTGATGGGACTTAACGCCGGGACCGCGTCGCCGGGCCGGAATTTTCCCATGCGGACGTCGGCACGGTCGATGTTCCACGCCGGCATAAGATGGCGCGCTTTGATTGCGGCGACCACGGTTTCACGCGATGGTTCGCCGTCGAGGTAGATGAAGCTGAACAACGGATTTTCGCGCAGTCGCTGGAGACCCCACATATCGACCGAGGTCAACATCGCGATCCGCTTACCGGAGCCGAGGTGGCGGTCCAGCGCCGAGCCGGCGAGGCGGAAATTTTCGGGCTGCGGCGGCTTGATATACCCGCGGAACGCCACATCTACCGCGTCGAGGTCATAGTCTAGCCAGAAATCCTCAGTTGGGTGCGTGGCGGCGCAGGCCCCGCCGTTTTCCCGTATAAAAGCGATGGCGCGCCGGATGTAATGGTCGATTTCGGTGCGGTCAAAGAGGCTTTGGGTAAAGTCCGTGGTGTATCTGGTGGTTCCGAGCGCGAGAATATGGAAATCGTTGTGTCCCTTGGACCCCGCCTGCCAGTTGAACGGATGAAACTCCTGTCCCGGCAGCAGCAGTACACGGTCGTCGCAGCACGGTTCGATATCGGCGAAGTCGTGCAGTGGCCTGGTGTCCTTCACGCTGAACACCCCGATGTCGAAGTTATGGAACTTCATCGCCGCCGCGATTGCGGCCGGAGCGGCGTCGGCGCCGTACCAGTCGAGACTGTGCAGATGGACAATCATCCGGTAATTGTTTTTTTTCGGGAGCTTTTTCGGCTTTGGTGGTGCGACGGTCTCCTTCCCGGTGCGGAGATCGGCAAAGTAGTTCAGCGCATTGATGATGTACCGGTCCCAGAAGGCCAGGCAGCGGTCGTCCTCGGTGTGCCGGAGTTCCGGGAACAACAGCTGATTCCAGAAGAACATCCCTTTGACGTAGCGCAAACGGGCGACCAGTGCCCCATCGTCGACGCAGCCGTCGCGGTAGCTGCCCAGCACCTGCCACGGCTGATAGTTTACGATACAACTGGTCGCGGTGCTCCGTATGAAATCGCCTCCCTCGTTCGGAGCGCACGTGCCGAATGAATTGCCGGGGACGCTCCAGTAGACGAATTCGGAGCTGTCGATCGCGTTCGGCGTGCCGAACAATCCAACTCCGGCGGGTTCCACCAACGGCAAGAGATAGCTCTTGTGCCGGGGCGAAATGGTGTTGAAATATCGCTTTACCAGACAAGGTCGCCCCGCTTCGTCCGGCAGAAAATCGGTATGCCAGCGCTCGTAATCCTGATGCATAATCCAACAGATGCCGCCATTGGCGATGAAGTGGTGGAGGTAGTCGGCGTTATTTTCAAAATAGTCGTCCAGCCCGTTCTGTTCCAGGACCAGTACGTCGATGTCGTCGAGGTAACCGCGCCGTTTGAAGTCGATGGTTTTGACATTGCAGCCGAATTTTTCCCGCAGACGGTCGGTGATCTTGGATTTCCCCTGGAACCAGTGCGGCCAGGTACCGAAGCGCAGAGGCGGTATATTCATGATGGTCCTCAATGTTCTTTAGATTTTCAATGTACACCATTAGTACAGTAATTTCAACAACTGGGTAAACGCGGGTCAGCAGTCATGCGAATGAGCAATATTGGCGTTGATGGCGCTGGCTGGTTATCCGGTCATGCCTGCATGGGAATCCGGATGACAAAGCGGCTGCCTTTGCCGGAGGCCGGGGTTTCCACGTAAATGGCGCCGCCGCAGTTTTCCACTGCAGTTTTGGCCAGGGCCAGGCCGATGCCCGTGCCGCCGGGCCGCCGGGAAAAGAAGATTTCAAAGATACGACTATGGTCGGCGCGGGGGATGCCGGGGCCCTCGTCGGTAACAGTCACAATCGCCTGGCAATGCTCCCCCCGTGTTTGCACCGTTACCGTGCCATCCACGGGCGAAAAGTGCTCGGCGTTGTTCAACACATTAGACAGCGCCCGTTTGAATTGCACGGGATAGCCCCGGACGTAGAGCGGCGTCGGCGAGAGTCCCAAGACAACCTGGATCCTGGCTTTGGCAAACCGGTGTTTGACCAGCTCGATGCAATCCTGTACGCAGGTGTTAAGGTCGAATCGTTCCCGGGCTGCGGCGTCCGGTTTGTAAATCACCAAAAACTCACCCAGCAGGGTATCCATCCGGTCAATTGTCTGCGTAATGCGGTTGGCCAGGTCCAGCAGCCGTTCGGGACGGCCGGCGGGTCCCTTGGCGGCTTCATGCTGGAGAAGCTGGGCGTCCAGCCGCATGGCCGACATGGGATTCCGGAAATCATGTATAATGCTGCCGGCCATGGCGCCCGCAAAGGAGAGGTGCTCGTTTAGCCGCTGGCGTTTCTGCCAGGTCAGCTCACGCCGGACCAGGCCGATGACGGCCAGCAGGCAAAGGCCAAACGAAACCACCAGGGTCAGGAGCGACATATGGAACATCGTGGTCACGGCCGTGGTGGCGCCCGCATGTTCGCGCTCAAATACATTCTTGCGGAAAGCCACCTGCAGATCGCGTGCGCGGCCTTCGGGGTAACGGAAGGTGCGGGTGAACGTGATTACGGGAATCATGTTCGTGCCTATCCATAGTTTTTTTCGCCCCATGCTTACCGTTTCCGGACGGTTGGTGGCGGGGGTGGTGGATTTTCCCTGTTCCGACGCCAGGCGCGCCTGCTTGTGATAGATAATGGCACCACGTTCGCTGACCGATACATATTCCAAGCCGGGGTCCACCATCTGCAAGGCATCCACTACTCGTCCGAACTGTTCGGCATCTTCCTTGCCAACGGCGCTTTTGCTGAAAAATGGCTGGTGCTCCAAATCCCTGGTCACCAGGAGTCCGTATTGGATGGCCGACAGCGTCGAGGATGAGCGTGCCGTGCTCTCGTACAGGTTGACAAGCAGCCAAAGGTTGACAATCGCCACGCCGGCAATTAGCAGAATCACCAGCCCGGCGATAGGGATCAGCGGAGTATGACGACGGGAATTGTGCATAGTAGGTTCATATTGTAAAGTGTCTTGAATGCAGGAGAACTTATAAGGGGGTATAGTAAAAAGCATGTCAAGCAAAAAATTTGG
>VSJD01000010.1 GCA_008636095.1 Kiritimatiellota bacterium
CCGCCGGCTCTCGGAACGCCATGGCCGCGCCAATAAACCGGTTGAACAACGGATGGGCCTTTAACGGCGCGGACTGAAACTCTGGGTGAAACTGGCACGCTACAAACCACGGGTGGTCCGCCAACTCGACGACTTCGACCAGGCGTGACGCCGGATTGATCCCCGCAAAGACCATGCCCCGCGCCTCCATCTTCTCGCGATAGCGGTTGTTGAACTCGTAGCGGTGACGGTGCCGTTCGGCGACTTCGGCCGTGCCATACGCCGCCCGGGCCTTCGTCGTTTCGCCCAGGGCGCAGGGAAATAGTCCGAGCCGCATGGTGCCACCCTTGGCCGTCTGGCGCTTCTGGTCCTCCATCTGATCCACAACGGGGTGAGGCGTCTGCGGTTCGAATTCCGTGCTGTTGGCTCCGTCCAACCCGCAAACGTTGCGGGCAAATTCAATCACCGCGCACTGCATGCCTAGGCAAATGCCCAGAAAAGGTACGTCGCGGGTGCGGGCATATTGCACCGCCGCAATCTTGCCCTCGATGCCACGGTCGCCAAATCCGCCGGGAACCAGAATGCCCTTGACGCCCTTAAGCAATGGTTCACATCCCTGTTTTTCAATATCCTCGGACTCCACCCGGCGGATCTGGACGCCAACGTGGCGCGCAATGCCAGCATGCGTCAGGGCCTCATAAATGCTTTTATAGGCATCTTTCAGGCTCATGTATTTACCAACCACGGCGATCTCCACCGTGCCGGATTCCGGATTCAACTGTGCGGCCAGCATGGCTTCCCAGTCCTGCATTGCCAACGGACGCACATGGAGATTCAGCATTTCCAGGATATACACATCCACGCTCTGCCGCGCCAGGTCCAGCGGCACCTCGTAAATCGAGTGCTCCACGTCAATTTCCTCGATAACCAGGTTCAGTTCCACATTGCAAAACAAGGCCATTTTTTCCCGGTGCTCGCGCGTCAAATGTTGTTCACAACGGCACACCAGGATATCGGGAATAATGCCGATGGTCCGCAGAATGCCCACCGACTGCTGGGAGGGTTTGGTTTTCAGCTCACCCGCTGCCTTGATGAACGGCACGAGCGTCAGGTGAATAAACAAGCCGTTCTGGCGCCCAATGGTCTGGCGGTACTCACGAATGGCCTCCAGGAACGGCAGGGATTCGATATCGCCGGCCGTGCCCCCGATTTCGGTGATGGCAATATCCACGTTGTCGCCGTCGAGCGAACTGATCGCCGCCTTGATTTCGTCGGTGATATGCGGAACCACCTGGACGGTTTTGCCGAGGTAGCCCCCCTGCCGCTCACGGGCAATGACTGCACTGTAAATGCGGCCGGTGGTATAGTTGCTGTCGCGCGTGCAAGCGACCCCGGCAATCCTTTCGTAATGGCCCAGATCCAAATCCGTTTCCGCTCCATCGGCGGTAACATACACCTCGCCGTGCTGAAACGGCGACATGGTGCCGGCATCCACGTTAAGATAGGGATCCAGCTTCTGCATGCGGACGCGATATCCCCGCCGGGACAGCAAGAGCCCCAGTGACGCCGCCGTGATGCCCTTGCCGAGCGACGACACCACACCGCCGGTAATAAAGATATGTTTGGTCACATGGGGCAACGATTTCATTGAACCTCCTTTATACTGCCAGGCTCCAGCGGAGCGCCATCTTCCAATTCCGTTTTGCCCTGCATAGTCCCAACATCAACAGGATACGTCCCGGAAAAACAGGCAGTGCAGTAGGCACGTGGAAACCGGAAAGGCGCCAGCAGACCGTCCTGGCTCAAATATCCCAGCGAATCCGCGCCAAGAAAACGGCAAATTTCATCAATGGAACGCTGCCCGGCGATCAGTTCCGCCTGCGTAGGGAAATCAATGCCAAAAAAGCAGGGATGTTTGACCGGCGGACACGCAATCCGCAGGTGAATTTCACGGGCGCCTGCCTGCTTCAACACGGCGACCCGCCGGCGTGCCGTGGTCCCACGAATGATGGAATCATCCACCACCACCACGCGCTTACCGTTCACCACGTCCCGGACCACCGCCAGCTTCATGTCCGCGCCGTCGGACCGCTGGTGCGCCTCCGGCATGATGAACGTCCGACCCACGTAATGGTTCCGGATAAAACCGTAGTCTAGCGGAATACCACTCCCTCGCGAGTACCCCAGCGCCGCCGCGTTGCCGCTGTCAGGCACCGCGATGACAATGTCCGCATCGGCCGGCTGTTCCCTGGCCAGCCGTAATCCCAACTGACAGCGGATCCCATGGACGCTTTCGCCGAACACCTGGCTGTCAGGCCGGGCAAAATAGACATGCTCAAAAATACATTGCGCTTGGCACGGACCCGGCGAGGCGGCGAACTGCGAAAACGTCATTCCATCCTTGTCCACTACCACCAACTCCCCGGGTTGGACATCCCGGATGTATTCCGCTCCCGTCTGGGCCAGCGCGCATGTCTCGCTGGCAAAGACATAACCATCGCCCAGCCTCCCGATCGAGAGCGGCTTGAATCCCAGAGGGTCCCGCGCCGCCATCACACAATCCCGGGTCATCAGCAGGAAAGAGAAGGCACCCCGGAGTTCATTCAAGGCGCGCGCCACTCGTAGCGGGCGCAAGCGATACATGGGGTCGGCGAGCAGATGGACCAGGACTTCGCTATCCGTGCTGGTCTGGAAAATCGCGCCGGCTTCCCGGTACATCCGGCGCAGGCTCCCGGCGTTGGTTAGGTTGCCGTTATGGGCGATGGCCCAGATGCCGTCACTGCATTCCACAACCAGCGGTTGAACGTTCTGAATTCGGGGGGAGCCGGTCGTGGAATAGCGCACATGCCCTATTCCCATATTTCCCGGCAACTCCCCCCACGACCTGGCCGCGAACACGTCGTTGACCAGCCCCATCCCCTTGATCGAGCGCACCCGCTGGCCGTCACTGGTGACAATTCCCGCACCTTCCTGCCCGCGATGCTGGAGCGAGAACAAGCCATGGTAAATCAATGGCGCCGCATTGGGCACACCGTAGACACCAAACACTCCGCATGCCTCCCGCGGAAATTTCTCTAGATCATGAAACGCCATGGCTCATCTCCCCTCCGCAACATCTTTTTCGCGCCGCCGGAAGCATCTAAATATTTTAACAATCACGATATCCACGGCTTAGCGCCATAAAAACAAGGAATATCGAGGCATCGCTGCCAAATGGGCTTTGAGCTTACCAACTAAAATTAAGTAACACCAGCTTTTTTTAGCCAATGAATGATTCCTCGAGCGGCCGATATTCCATCCGCGATTGCCCGGGCAACAAGGGATGGCCCGCTCCGCATGTCTCCCGCGACAAATATGCCCCGCGCGTTCGTCAGCTGATATTCACTTTCCTGCTCATCACGTTCACAATGAAGGACTGCCATAATGCAATTCCGATCGGGGGCGATATAACCCAGCGCCATAAGAACTAGTTCCGCTTCCAGCTCGAATTCTGCACCTTGGTACGGCACAAATTCCAAATGTCCGTCAGCATGACGCACGGGACTCACTGCCACGCACTCCACCCAGCTGACGCAACCATTCTTACCCGTAAAGTTCGTAGCACTGACCCCCCAGCGCCGGGATCCTCCCTCCTTATGACTGGTCGAGTCGCGCCGGATCAATGGCCACATGGGCCACGGGATGGCATCGGTTCTGTCTGGCGACGGCTCTGGCAAAATCTCAAGTTGAATGATGCTTTTGGCGCCTTGCCGGATTGCAGTTCCCAGGCAATCGGCCCCCGTATCTCCGCCGCCGATGATTACAACTCTTTTCCCTTTTGCGTCAATATCTGCGGCAGCGTTCAAATGTTCCCCTGCATTTTTTCTATTCTGGGCAACAAGATAGTCCATGGCAAAATGAATACCCGTCAGGTCACGACCGGGCACCCTCAAATCCCTGGGTTCACCTGCGCCTGCGCACAGACAGATGGCGTTGAATCGGTTTTCAAGGTATTTCCAAGATATATCCATTCCGACATTTACGCCGGTCTCGAAACGAACGCCTTCTTTTTCCATGAGTTGAATCCGTCGGTCCAAAACCCATTTTTCAAGTTTGAAGTCCGGGATTCCATAACGCAGTATTCCTCCGATCTTTGCGGTACGTTCATAGACAACGACCGGGTATCCAGCCTTGTTAAGCGTGTCGGCCACGGCCAGGCCGGCCGGTCCGGATCCAATAACCGCAATCCTCTCCTCAAAACGCTCCGGCGGCGGCGCCGGCTGAAGATAGCCTTTGGCAAAGCCATTCTCGATAATCGCCAGTTCGATTTGCCGAATCGTCACCGCATCGTCATTGACAGCAAGGACACAGGCCGCTTCGCAAAGGGCCGGACAAAGCCGCCCCGTAAATTCAGGAAATGGATTGGTCGCAAGCAAGAGTGTCAGCGCTTCTTCCCAGCGATCTTGCCAGGCAAGATCGTTCAATTCCGGGATCACATTTGCCAGCGGGCAACCGTAGCCGTGACAGAAAGGCGTGCCACACTCCAGGCAACGCGCCATTTGAACATGGGCTTTGTCATCCATAAACGGAATTTCAACAGCCTTAAAGTCCTTGATCCGCTCGTCTACGTTACGATAGCAGGGCTCCTGACGGCCGTACTCTAAAAATCCTCCGGCTTTACCCATCAATCATGCCCTCCCGTTCGGCGGCTTCATCCTCTTTACTCATTCTGCCAAGCGCACGGCGGTATTCCGTGGGGAACACCTGGACAAACAAGGAGAGGGATTCTTGCCAGTGCGCCAGAATATATTCGGCTTTCCTGCTCCCGGTGTATGCAAAATGATTTTGAATCATCGTCCTCAGTTCTTTGATATCCGCTGAGTCAGCAAGCATATCTAAATCTACCATTTCAAGATTGCATCGACTGTCGAAGCTTCCTTCCGGATCATAAACATAGGCAATCCCCCCGCTCATCCCCGCGGCGAAGTTAACCCCAGTCCTTCCCAAGACAACAACCCTACCCCCAGTCATGTATTCGCAGGCGTGATCCCCCACCCCTTCGACCACGGCATAAGCACCGCTGTTCCTGATCGCAAACCGCTCCCCCACACACCCGTAAAAGTAGGCTTCACCTCCCGTCGCCCCATATAGAAGCACATTGCCGCAGATGGTATTTGCGGAGGGATCGAAGCTTGTCTCCGGGGGAGGCACGACAACGATCCTGGCGCCAGAAAGACCTTTTCCCAGATAATCGTTCGCATCGCCTTCAAGCCTCAGAGTCAGTCCCTTGGCGCCAAAAGCACCAAAACTCTGGCCGGCGGATCCCTTGAACCGGCATGCAATGGTATCATCCGGCAGTCCGGTCCCACCATATCTGCGTGCTATTTCACCGGACAACATCGTGCCCACGGCCCGGTTGACATTCCGGATAGGCATTTTAATCACAACGGCTTCGCACTTCTCCAGTGCCGGCTTGGCCAGTTCGATCAATTTTTCATCCATGACACCCGACAATTCGCATGGCTGGGTTTCCATGCAGCGCTGAGCGCTGTCTCCACCAACGCGACAAAAGATTGCCAAAAAGTCAAGGTGCCGGGCTTTCCAGAATTCGATGGCATCGTTGACTTCAAGCATGTCGGTGTGGCCGACCAAATCTTCCAGCCGGCGAAAGCCCAGGCGCGCCATGTATTCCCGGACCTCTTCGGCAATCATCGTGAAGAAATTGACGACGTACTCCGGTTTCCCGGCGAATCGTTTGCGCAATTCCGGATTCTGCGTTGCGATCCCCACCGGACAGATATTCTCATTGCACTTACGCATCATCACGCACCCGCACACCACCAGAGGCGCGGTGGCAAAGCCAAACTCCTCGGCGCCCAGCAAGGCCGCGATGATCACATCCCGGCCTGTTTTCAACTGGCCATCCACCTGGAGACGGATACGACCGCGCAGATTGTTAAGCATGAGCGCCTGCTGCGTTTCCGCAAGTCCGAGTTCCCACGGGGCGCCCGTGAAGTGAATCGAGGAAAGTGGTGAAGCCCCGGTGCCTCCGTCATGCCCGCTGATGAGCACCTTGTCCGCGCCGCCTTTGGCCACACCGGCGGCAATGGTTCCCACCCCGACTTCGGAAACCAGTTTCACGGAGACTTCGGCGGTGGGATTCACGTTCTTCAAATCGAAAACAAGCTGTTTGATGTCTTCAATGGAGTAAATGTCGTGATGCGGCGGCGGCGAAATAAGCGTCACCCCCGGCGTGGTATGGCGCACGCGCGCAATCTCCGGATCGACCTTAAATCCGGGCAATTGTCCGCCCTCTCCGGGTTTGGCGCCTTGCGCCATCTTGATCTGCAATTCCTTGGCATGCACCAGGTATTCCGTCGTTACCCCGAACCGACCGCTGGCGATTTGTTTGACTGCACTGCACCGGTTGTCGCCATTGGGCAAGGGTTCGTACCGTCCCGGATCTTCACCGCCTTCTCCGCTGTTGCTCATGGCGCCGATGCGGTTCATGGCAATAGCAAGCGTCTCGTGAGCCTCCCGGCTGATTGAGCCGAATGACATGGCGGAGGTCACGAAACGTTTCATGATCGCGCCAACCGGCTCAACCTCCTCAAGCGGAATGGCATGCCGTTCTTTGAATTTGAACATACCTCGCAATGTGCTCACCTGCTTTGTCTGATCATTGATAAGACGTGCATACTCCCGGTATAGACGGAAGTCATTGTCCCGCGTCGCGCATTGGAGTTTGGTTATTGACTCCGGTGTCCAGAGATGGCGTTCGCCATCCTTGCGGTAGCGGTAGCGACCGCCACTGGGCAAGAAACGCGGCATGTTGGACGCACGGCCATAGGCGGTCGCGTGGCGCGCTTGCGCCTCGGCGGCGATTTCCGCAATCCCGATCCCCTGGATACGGGAGGCCGTACCGGGAAAATAGCGCTCAATCAAAACGGCGCTTAACCCAATCGCTTCAAAAACCTGGGCACTCCGATAACTACGGAGCGTTGAGATGCCCATTTTTGACATCACTTTGAGCAACCCCTTGCAAACCGCATGGATATAGTTTTCCAAAGCCTGGGTAATCCCGATCCGGCCTTCCAACAGTTCTTTACCCGCCATATCCGCCACAATGTCAAAAGCAAGGTAGGGATTGATCGCCGTCGCGCCGTAGCCTAAAAGCAGGGCAAAATGATGCACTTCGCGGGGTTCCCCGGTTTCCAGAATTAACGCCGCGCCGGTTCGCTTGCCCATACGCACCACCGCCTGGTTGACCGCCGACACCGCGAGCAAGGCGGGAATAGGAATCATATCGGCGGGCAAATCCCGGTCACTCAAAATGATCACCGACCGCCCCACGTTGATCGCCGCTTGCGTTTCCCGGCACAACTGATTGATGGCGTTCTCGAGGGCTTCCGCCGCCCCGGCGGCGGCGGCCACCCCGGCGGCGGGGAAGCCAATGGGTAGTGTGGCAATCGTGAAATCTTTCAGGTTCAGCTCTTTAATTCTTCCCAAATCTTCGTTGGAAAGAATGGGGTGCCTGAGTTTTATCAACCGGCTATGCTGGGGGCTTTCCACAAGTATATTGGCCGGATTGCCCATGAAGGTCATGAGCGACATGACCAGCTCTTCGCGGATAGGATCTATGGGCGGGTTGGTGACCTGGGCAAACAACTGCTTGAAGTAGGCATAGAGCAGTTGCGGCTTTTCGGACATGACTGCCAGCGGCGTGTCACAGCCCATGGACCCGATGGGTTCATGCGCCTTGGAGGCCATGACACGAATCATAATTTCCAAATCCTCGCGGGTATAGCCGAACAACTTCTGATGCAAGAGCAAACGCGCGGTATCCGGCACCACTGGCGCCACATCGTTGAACAGGCCGTGGAGCATGATTTTGTTCTCTTCAACCCAGCGCCGATACGGCAATCTCCGCGCATAGTCGTTTTTGATCTCTTTATCCTTCAATACTCGCCGCTTGTTAAAATTCACCAAAATCATTTCGCCGGGGCGCAGGGCGCCTTTCTCAGCGATTTCGTCGGGAGCAAAATCCAGGACGCCGGTTTCAGAAGCCAGGACCATGAAGCCGTTCTTGGTAATCGTGTACCTGCAAGGCCGGAGTCCGTTGCGGTCCAGGAGCGCTCCCGTCAGCGAACCATCCGTAAACGCCACGGCCGCCGGGCCGTCCCAGGGTTCCATTAATCCCGAATTGTACTCGAAGAATCCTCTCAAATCCGGCCCCATGGGGTATTTGGGACCCCAGGCCTGGGGAATCAGCATCATCATGGCGTGGGGGATATCCCTGCCACCGGCCACCAGCAGCTCCAGCGCATTGTCCATACAGCCCGAATCACTGCCTTCGGCATCGATAATGGGCAGGAGTTTTTCGATGGCCCCATTCAGCCGATGAGACCCCAGCAGTTTTTCCCGCGACTGCATGTGCCGGATGTTGCCCCGCAGCGTGTTGATTTCCCCGTTGTGCGCCAAGTAACGGAAGGGTTGAGCCAGTTTCCAGGATGGAAAGGTGTTCGTGCTGTAGCGCTGGTGGATAACCGCAACGGCACTGATAAAATCCGGGGCGTTAAGGTCGGCGTAAAATTCGCCCAACTGGGTACCCAGCAACAATCCTTTATAGACAATCGTCCGGCATGAAAGACTAGGAATATAAAATTTATCGCCGGGATGCAGATTTTCCTTAATACGGCGTTCAGCCAGCTTCCGGATGACATACAGCTTACGCTCCATAATGACCGGATCGTCCTGAACATCGCTAATAAAGCATTGAACGATAAGCGGTTGTTCTTCCCTGGCTTTGGCGCCGAGCGCGGAAGAATCGACGGGCACCTCCCGCCATCCGAGGAAATGCAGGCCTTCCTCGCGGACAACCAATTCGAACGCCGAACGGCATTGTCCGGCAAAACTTTGATCTCTTGGCAGAAACAGCATGCCGACTCCGTACTTGCCGGCAGGGGGCAATTTCAGGCTCAAAGCACTGCATTCGCGTTGCAGATAATCGTCCGGAATCTGAACCAGAATGCCCGCACCATCGCCGGTTTTTTCATCGCCGCCGGTCGCACCGCGATGCAGCAGATTCTCCAGCACCCTGATGCCGCGCACGACGATCTCATGGGATTTAGTCCCATCGATATTGGCGACAAATCCCACGCCACAGGCATCGTGTTCATAGCGCGGGTCATACAGTCCCTGATGCGGTTCCATTGGCCACTTTCCTCTTAGCAAACTTCGAAAACGGGTGCCGGCCGGCGTTTATGAGCCGAAGATTCAACCCATTGCCACACTCGGCGGATGTTTTCCTGCGGAATACTGTCAGTGCACCGAGTGTTGATGGCCTGAAGGGTACGATCAAGTTCGGCGTATGAAATGCCCAATTCTTCTTCATCACTCTGGCCAGGCCATAATCCGGCGGTGGGAGTTTTATTGATAATTTTATCGGGTATGTTGAGAGCGCGGGCAAGTTCCCAAACCTGAGTCTTGTAAAGACCGCCCAGCGGAAGAATGTCGACTCCGCCATCTCCATATTTTGTAAAATATCCCACCATCAGTTCCGTCTTGTTGCCTGTGCCAACGACAAGGTAAGAGAGAGTATTCGCCAGGAAGTACAAGACAGCCATCCGAAGTCTGGCCTTCAAATTGGCATTGGCCATTCGCGTGCCATCGGATAACCCGGGAACAAGTGCCTGATATGTTTCATCAAGCCTCACCGTGAGTGTCATGATCCCCAGTTTTGTTGTGATCAACAGAGCATCCTCTTGATCGTGAGGATCGGACTCGCATGGCATGATGATGCCCAGTACATTAGCCCCTAGAGCTTTCTTACAAAGTGTAACTGTGACCGCAGAGTCTATGCCCCCACTGAGCCCTACCACGGCTCCCTTGGCTCCGGAATCACGGACACTTTGAGCAATCCACTTTGATATTTTGTCATCCAGGTCAATCATAGATTCTTGCATCGATTGTTGTCCTGTCAGTATTCTTAATATAAATGAAACTCGTGCGGCACGGGACACAACCGCATGGTGTCAATCTC
>VSJD01000009.1 GCA_008636095.1 Kiritimatiellota bacterium
CTGTTCGCGTTTCCATGTGATCCAGCCATCAATCAGGTTGTCCGCAAACATATCCCCCAGGGTAATAAATCCATGATCCTGTTCCAGAGCATTGAAGGCTTCTTCCCGCGACCCAGAGACTTTACCGATAGAACAGCATCTCCGCGTATGAAGGCAACGGCCAGAGCTTGCTGTCGACAATCGACTCGAGCGCGTCCGCCGATTCGCGCACGGCATTCATGCCGGTTAGAACATTGTCGCGAAACGCCCGGGCCTTCTTTTCCAGATTTTCCTCGTCGCCGACCGCTGCAAGAGTCTTCTCGAGCGCAGCCACATCCTTGTCCAGTTTGTCTGCCAGTGTGTTGACTTTTTCAAGCAGGTTGACCGCCAATCCATTCTTCGCGCCCGCGGCCTTGAGCGCCAGCACAACACCCGCCACCTGGCCGCTGAAAGCAACCACGGTTGGAACAATCTGCCGCTTTGCAATTTGCAGACAGGTCCGGGCTTCGATATTGAGTGTCTTGACATAATGTTCGAGCATGATGTCCACGCGCGAATGCAGTTCCGTCTTGCTCAGGACCCCGTGTTTGGCGAGCACGTCGCCGTTCTCCTTTTCGAGCAGCGTAAGAATGCTGTCCACGCAGTTCTTTATGTTCGGCAGGCCCCGTTTCGCGGCCTCCTTATGCCAGTCCGCCGAATAGCCGTTGCCGTTGAAAATTACCCTGCGGTGCGCCTTGGCAACGGCCACGCACAACTCCCGCGCCGTGGTCGCGACATCGTTCGACTTCTCCATCGCGTCCGCCATCGCGCCCAACGACTCGGCCACGATCGTGTTCAACACGTAATTCGCCATCGCCGGGGACTGGGACGAGCCAAGCATCCGGAATTCAAATTTATTCCCGGTGAATGCGAAAGGCGACGTCCGGTTGCGATCAGTCATGTCCCTGGGCAGTTTGGGAAGCGTTGAAGCGCCGAGAAAAATATCCTCAACGTCGGGTCCGCTGCCTTTGGCCCCGCCCCGGGCCAGTTGTACGAAAATGTCCGTAAGCTGCTCGCCAAGGAAGACTGAAACGATCGCTGGCGGCGCCTCATTAGCGCCGAGCCGATAATCGTTACCCGGCGTGGCAACCGCCGCCCTCAGGAGCTTACTGTACTTTGACACGGCCTGAATCATCGCACAAAGGCAAACCAGGAAAGTCACATTCTCATGCGGCGTCAAACCTGGTTCCAGCAGGTTCAACCCGTCATCCGTGGCCATGGACCAATTGTTGTGCTTGCCCGAGCCATTCACGCCCGCAAAGGGTTTCTCATGCAGCAGGCATACAAACCCATGCCGCAGCGCAACATCCTGAAGCGTCTCCATCGTCAACTGGTTCCAGTCCGTGGCAACATTCACCGTCCCGTAGATCGGAGCGATCTCGTACTGGCCGGGCGCAACCTCGTTGTGCTGGGTCTTGGCGGAAACACCGAGCTTCCAAAGCTGCTTGTTCAAATCGGCCATAAACGACCCAATGCGATCGTGCAGCGTTCCGAAATACTGGTCCTCCATCTCCTGGCCCTTCGGGCTTGGCGCGCCGAACAGGCTTCGCCCGGTCAGCATAAGATCGAGACGGCGATCCACAAAACGCCGGTCCACCAGAAAATACTCCTGTTCCGCCCCGAGTGTGGCCGTAACGTGCTTGCTGGTCGTGTTACCCAGAGTCCACAACACGCGAATCGCCTGCCGATTCAATGCCTCCATCGAACGGAGCAACGGCGTTTTTGTGTCCAATGCCTCGCCCGTGTAGGAGCAGAACGCGCAGGGAATGAAAAGCGTCGTGTTCTCCCCATCCTTCTTCACAAAGACCGGGCTCGTGCAATCCCAGGCCGTATACCCGCGGGCCTCGAACGTGGCGCGCAAACCGCCCGAGGGAAAGCTCGAGGCGTCCGGCTCGCCCTTGATCAGTTCCTTGCCGCTGAATTCCATTATGGTCGTGCCGTCATTCCTGGGAGCAATGAAAGCATCGTGCTTCTCGGCCGTGCTTCCGGTCATGGGCTGGAACCAGTGTGAAAAATGCGTAGCGCCCTTTTCCAGCGCCCAGTCCTTCATGGCTGTGGCGATCACGTCGGCGATGGACGAATCCATGGTCGTCCCATCCTCAATAGTGGCGCGAAGTTTCTTGTACACGGATTTGGGCAGACGTTCGCGCATGATTGAGTCGTTGAACACGTCCGCGCCATATAGGTCCGGAACCAGGCTTTTCAAGTCGCCTCGGCTATCGTTATTCATCGCATTCACTCCTTTATACTGCTATTTCTTCTCTGCCACTCACCCACGCCGAAAGCGTGGCAAGCATCATCCGATGGCCACGCCATCTGTCTCTCCGGTTCTGATTCTTATGCACTCGGCGAGATCCAGGATGAATATTTTACCGTCTCCAACCTGCCCCGTACGCGCGCCTTGAACGATCGCCTCCACGACGGGCTGAACGAAACCATCATTGACGGCAATCTCCAATTTTGCTTTTTTGAGCAGACTGCCCGCCTCCTTATGACTGCGGTACACCTCGGCAATCCCTTTCTGCCGGCCGCGGCCCAAGACCGTAGAGACGGTCACCAGATGGATTTCCTTCTCGGTCAGCCGGCGCAACACTTCGTCAACCCGATCCGGCTGGATAATAGCAACAATATATTTCATGCGCCCCGGTCCTTTCGCTTAATCCAGCATTGTGTAGCCCGCCTCACGGTGCTGTGTCAGATCCAGACCGACTCGCTCTTCATGATCGTTGACGCGCAACCCCATAGTCATGTCCAGAATTTTCAACAGGCCATAGGAGACACCTCCCGAATAGACCATGACGATGGCGACTGCTTTCAGCTGAATCAGGAACTGGCCCGGGTTGCCGTAGAACAGGCCATCGGCGCCTGCCGCGTTGATTGTCTTGGTCGCCCAGAGGCCGGTGGCCAGGGCGCCCCACAACCCGCCGACCCCATGCACGCCGAAAGCATCCAGTGAATCGTCATAGTTGAATTTTGTCTTCACCATGCTAATGAAGACCCAAGGCAGAATACCGGCCCCCAGTCCGATGCCCATGGCGCCCAACACGTTCACGAAGCCGGCGGCCGGCGTGATCGCAACCAAGCCGGCCACAGCGCCTGAGATAATGCCCAGCACGGTAGGACGCCCATTGAAAATCAAATCCATAACAGCCCAGGTAACCCCCGCCGTGGAAGCGGCAATATGCGTGACAATGAAAGCGTTGACGGCCAAACCACCCACCGCCAAGGCACTTCCGGCATTAAACCCGAACCATCCAAACCAGAGCAGGCCAACGCCCAGAACGGCAAAGGGTAGATTGTGCGGCGGCGAGATATTGTCGGGATACCCGATGCGCTTACCCAGAACCAGCGCACCGACCAAGCCGGCGATTCCGGCATTGACATGCACCACCGTGCCTCCAGCAAAATCCAACGCACCCATTCGACCCAGGAACCCGCCTTTACCCCATACCCAGTGGGCCACCGGATCATAGACCAGCGTTGCCCAAAGCAGGACGAAAAGACAGAAGGCGGAGAACTTCATCCGCTCCGCGAACGAACCGATGATCAGCGCCGGCGTAATGACGGCAAACATCATCTGGAAGACCATGAAGGCCTGGTGCGGAATGGTGCTCGCGTAGGAACTGTTCGTCGCCGGATCCCAATGCGGCAGGTTAAAACTGACATTCCGAAGCCCCGCCCAACTCAGATCCCCGATGATTCCCTTGATATCCGGTCCGAACGCAAGGCTGTAGCCAAATAAAACCCACTGCAAACTGAGCAGACACATGATCATGAAGCATTGCATCAGGATGGAGAGCACGTTCTTGCGCCGTACCAGGCCCCCATAGAAAAAAGCGAGCCCCGGTGTCATCAGCAACACTAGGGCGGCACTGATCAGTACCCAAGCTGTATCCGCCTTATCCATCCGCTTATTCCTTTTAACGTCAATCCAGCCTGTAATGCCTCCGCATCAACGTCCATTTACTTAATAGCACGACTCGTGCCAACTGTCTTAATTCGGGAACAGGCGGCGCACCGAAGTGTGCGTAATCCACTGGGGATTAAGATTTAACGATCTAAAGTACGATTATAGCGGGGAAGGCTAACGCGGCAGGGAGTGGTCTAATAATTAGCCATGGGCTATTGTGTAGCCACGGGCAAACACCACTGGAGAAACAAAAAAACGGCAGGGGCAAGCAAATCTCTGCTTACCTTCGTGATCCTGTTTTTTGGAAAGTTTGGAACAACAAGGAGCCACGGGGCGCTTCACTTCAAGTTGTATGCCTGCAATTTCTTACGCAACGTCATCCTGCTTATGCCCAGCTTGACGGCAAGATCACGTTGACTGCCATTTTTCAGAAGACCACAGCGGATCACGATTTTCTCCATCGTTTGAAGAAGGAGGTTTCTGACTGATGCCAGATCATCCGTTCCGGCGCAGAGCCGTTCGGCCGCCGCCCGGATTTCCAGGATATCCGTGGAAGACGGTTTCTTGCGCTTAAGACATTCCTGACGATCATGATCGAGGATTTCAGCCGGCAGAAATTCGGCAGATAAAGAGTCACCCTCGATCATCACCACCACACGTTCCATGCAATTCTCCAACTCACGCACGTTGCCGGGCCAAGGGTAGTCCAAGAGGATATCGAGCACTTTTCGGGATAATTTTCTAACATTCTTGTGGTTCTCCCGGTTGAATTTCTCCAGGAAATGGTTGATCAGCAAGGGAATATCCTCCCGGCGCTCACGCAGGGGCGGCAGGTGGATTGGAATCACATTCAGGCGATAATAGAGGTCCTCCCGAAAACGCCCCTTGCGCACTTCTTCCATAAGATCCTTGCTGGTCGCCGTTACAACGCGCACGTCAACCGCAACCGTCCTAGGACTGCCGACCGGCTCGAATTCCCGTTCCTGCAAAACGCGCAATAGTTTAACCTGAAGCCGTGGGCTCATTTCGCCGATTTCATCCAGGAAGAGGGTGCCGCCATCCGCCATTTCAAAACGTCCTTTCCGGTCGTACAAGGCTCCCGTGAATGCCCCCTTGACATGCCCAAAGAGTTCCGATTCGAGCAAGTCTTCCGGAAGCGCTCCGCAATTGACCTTGATCAAGGGACCCGAGGTCCGGGCACTGTTATAATGGACCACTTTGGCAACCAGTTCCTTGCCAGTTCCGGTTTCGCCGGTGACAAGGATGGAGGCCCGCGATTTCGCCGCCGTGGCCGCCATGGCCAGAACCTTTCGAATGGCTTCGCTCTCGCCGATTACGTTATCGAGGCGATAGCGGCTGCGGAGTTCACGGAGCCGTCCCTGATCGCGGGCCAGAATTTCTTCTTTCTCCACCCGGATCAGATGGTTGATCTTGAGCACTTGGGAAACGATGGTGGCCACGATCGAAAGCAATCTCAGGTCTTTTTGAAGCGTACTCTCGAAGGCAAAAGGACGATCCACACTCAAGGCACCCACGACTTCATCATCGACTTTCAAGGGAACACAAATAAAAGCGATGGGGCTGGCAAGGTCCTTTTTGCGGGCAACCGTCCGGTTGAGAAAACGCCCGTCCTTGCCGATGTCGGGAATTATTTCGGCAACCCCAGTTTTTACGACTTGCCCCGTCACACCCTCACCCACCGCGTATTGACCCCGGGCCTGCTCCTCGCCCGAAAGACCATGGGCGGCGACGATCTTTAATTTATTACAGGTTTTGTCCAGGAGGAGCAGGGTTCCCCGTACCATGCCGAGTTCGTTGGCCAACGTTTCCATGGTTTGCTCGAAAAACGAGTGCGGATCAAGGGCGCTGCCCAACACCTCGCCCATGCGTGTCAACAGACCCAGTTCGCGCCCTTCGCGGGTCTCGACGGCAACGCTTATTGCACCGTCTTGCAGGATTAATTGCTGGGGAATACCGACATATTCACAAAGGCGATTGCTTGCTTTCCTGATCGTCAGAGTGTGAACACCGCGTGAAACCGCAACATCGAACACTATCTGGGTAATATGCCGGATCTTGGCCAGAAACGACGGGGAATGGGCGCCCTTCTCCAGGATCCAGCAGGCAATCGTGTTAAGGTCATAAAGTCTCGGGCAAATGTGCCCAAATAGCCTGACTACGCTTTCCTCATCACCCCACAGATCCAACATGCCCGTAAGACTGTCGAATATATACCGCATACTTCTCTGACCGTCAGCACCAAGTTTGATCAATAATTGTTCAAGCTTGCTGGGATCTGCGGGGTTCTCCAAATGAACTGGCGCATGAGGCATGTTGCCGCCGGATGTCTTGAAAAAATCCATAAACACCTTGTCGTTGTTTCCCTTGCCCGAAGAAAAACAATCCACCAATACAAAGTCCCCTTTCGGCAACAGGGATGCGTATTTATTCGTTATCGTCTGCGGGGAGGAATTGAAGCTGACGTAGATGACCAACGATTTTTCGCGCGCGCAGGCGGCGAGAAAACTGAGCACAAAGCGTTCGACGGGCACGCCTGAGTCCACTTCCCAAACAATATTGTCGCCGGGAATAATGCCGCCCACCAACCGGTCTATTTCCGGCACCCCTGTTGTTGCTTGAACTTTCATGCACCGCCCTTCATTCCAAATGGTATGCGCAACAGAACACGGATACATTATCGCAAAGTCACTCTATTTGCCAAGCGGCATTCTCCGCGGTGTCTCCGCGGACCAGTCAGGCGGGAATAACAGGAAGCGACGTGACTTCGCTTTTCTGAGCCAGGGGATATGTTAGTCTGGGTCATCAAAAAGGAGGACCCAGGCATGAAGGGCAAGCGCTACACGACGGAAGAGAAGATCCGGACAGCGGGAAAGCCATAGTAGACATTTGCCGGAAGCTCAGGGTCAGCCCTGGAATTAATACTTAACGAAAACTTTTTTAATCTCGAAGCTAGCAAGGGGGGCATAGTTGCGAACAAGACTATTTCGGGACCTCCCCGTCTGCACGTTCACAGCGGTTTTGAATGTATCAGGGCAAATCCGGAAAAACCAGTTGAAAGAGCCCCTCCGTGGGCCCCTCCATACCACATCTCCATTTTGAGACCGAGAGAGTCGCAAACGGAAGATGGCGGAATACAGACGGCAGTGCACGGATGGCGGATAACGGACGGCAGAGGACATTACCCTCTTTAATACCCTCTTAAGAGGGTATTACCTCTTTTCCCAGGTTGCACCTGGT
The DNA here is from genome assembly GCA_008636095.1 of Kiritimatiellota bacterium. Lineage (GTDB taxonomy): Bacteria > Verrucomicrobiota > Kiritimatiellia > JAAZAB01 > JAAZAB01 > VSJD01. The sequence continues at coordinate 7,187 of VSJD01000009.1, forward strand.
CCGCGACCGGAACATGTGATCGTCTGCTGTTTCTGCATGTCCTTCAAGATCTTACGCACCATATCGCGGCTCACACCGGGACACACCCGCTCGACATCCACCAGTGTGAACCTGTCGGGTAACCCGCTAATGGCCGCCATGACCAACTCGGTCTTGGCACCACGGGGGCTCTTGAGGTGGCCGGCCCGCTTCGTGAATTCATTGTAGGCCAACTTGAGGTTGTAGAGAAGATATCCGATATAGGGCCATGGGTTATGTTTGCCCTCATGCCAGCCTTGGGAACTCTCCTGAAGCGTCTCGTAATATCGCGCTTTATTGTCCTCAATGATGCGCTCGAGACTGATATAGCGTCCGACCTCGATGCCGAGGTGGTAGGCGGTAAGGAGGAGCAGGAGTCTGGAGACGCGGCCATTACCGTCACGGAAGGGGTGAATACAAAGAAAATCCAAGTTGAAGGCGGCCAAGACGATCAAAGGGGATATGTCGTGATCGCGGCTTTGGTCCCGCCAGAGCGAGACCAACCTGCGCGTAAACTCTGGCGTCTCCGCGGGAGAGACACTTCGGAATCGGACGCGCTCGCCGCCTCCGGGCAATTTTTCGATGATGTCAACCGGCTTGTCCTTATACCGGCCTGCGTCCCACACATTCCCGCGCGACAGTTTGTGCAGGTGCAGGATCGTTTCTTCGGACACCGGCAACGCGGCGCCCTGCGTGTGAATAAGTTCGAGTGCGTTGCGATAGCCCGCGACCTCCTCCTCTTCCCGATCTTTCAGCGCCGGGTGACCAAACACCACCGTGCCGATTCGTGCCTGGTCGATTTCGACGCCTTCGATGCGGTTAGAGGATATGGCGCTCTGGGCGATGGCATGTTCCCTGAGGACCTTGAGCTTCTGCGGGGATTGCCGCGTGAATAGCTCCTGCAATCCTTGGGCGTGGCCAATATCCGAGAGATACCACGACACCGACATGGGAACCTGCATGCGGCGGTCTTGTATGAGCTCAAGTGTCTTCATGGGTTCATATTCCTGTCAAACCAAAGCAAGGTGCGCCGGGGATTGCCCTGCTCGCACATTTACAGCGGTTTAAAATGTATCAGGCAGCAAACCGAAAAGCCATTTAAAAGAGGGGCTTGATCAAGTCAGAATTTGTTCGTTTTCCTCACGCGCGCAACGCGTTTGAGAAAGAATGCCCACAGCACGCTACTAATCAAGAACTGGGACTCCGAGACCGGAGAGGTACCGATAGGTGGGATCGTAGAAGGCTGACTTCCGTGTGGGATCACTGACATCTCCGGCAGGAACGACGATTACCATGCCTTGTCGAGCACGAGTCAGAAGAACGCGATAGGCATTTTTGAGGTAATGTTTGCGCTCCGCCTTTTTTATGTGATTCCAACGAGATCCGCAAAAAGACCAGTGTTCCCAATTATTCTCAGAATATCTGAAGTCGGCATCCCAGGTTACGCACACCCAATCCAGCTCCAATCCCTGCACATCAAATTCCGTTGCCACATCTTCCAGATAATACGACGAACGCACATCTTCCTTCTTATCGAGAAACCAATGAATCGGATCCATTGGCGATTTAACATCTATTGCATGTGGCTTCAAACGTTCCGCTTGAGATGAAACCACAATTCCATAACGCTCCGAGCCGCGTGCTTGTTGCTTCAGCCACTGTTTTGCCTTGGCAAGATCGCGAGTGACGACAATCGGATATTTCTCTTTCACCCTTGCAAGCGTTTTGCGCGCTTCGTCAGTTTCAAGATCAAGCAATTGCTTGACTAACAAGGAAACTTGCTCGGCGCGAAATGAACGCATTGATACAGAAAGATGCAATTCGTCTTTAATCTCGACATATCGACGCGATTCCAATCTTTTCAGCACATCTCCTGCGCCATATTCACTGTCGGTAAGTCGAGAAGATATATAAATGTGCCAATCCGGAAAGGAGCGGTTTAGCGACTCAATCCATTCGCTGATTCCAGCCTCTCCGGTATTAATCTCCTGCCCGCCACCAACAAGGCATACAATTACCGCCCAATCCAAATGGCGATCAAGGCAGGAGATTAGAAATTCGGGCTCGGACTGATTAAAATTAGGCGTGTTCTTTTTTCGGCGCATGAAACTCGACGTTTGCTCCACATTCCATGCGCGCTGTGCTTCATCAAATAGCGCAACATGTTCGATCGGCGCCGACTTTGGATCAACAAGACAATCGTCACGGAAGTGGTGGACGTTCTGGATGAACATCTTGACCTTACTCATCGCCTCATATTTCCTGATCTTACTCCCCCGCTCTTTGTCGCGGCGCACTTTATCCCGAGCCAATGCTTCGCGCAGGATAGCAACCAACGGGCCGTTACCTGAAAGAAAGACGCTGTAGAGGTCATTGTTTTTGTCAAAGTGCGTGGTCGCAATGTTGAGCCCAACCAAGGTCTTGCCGGCTCCAGGAACACCGGTCACAAAGCAGATGGATTTGTTGCCACGTTTTCTTGAGTCCTCAATAATGCCGGAGATGGTCGCTGATGTTTGACCAAGGTTGATCGCGCTTGCATCGCTGCGCGAAATGTCCTCAACTGAATGATTGTTGTAGAGCGCCGTCGCCGCCTCGATGATTGTCGGGGCAGGACAATATCGCCCGGCTGACCAGCTTGTCGGATCAATGTCATTGCCTTCGGCAAAGCGCAAGACATCTTTAATCACTGCGCCGAGAAGGCTGACGTTGCTGTTGATGGGAAAAAGCAGCTTGTCGTTTTGTGGTGTTACAGCGACAACCGGATTGGCGGTCTTTGCCGCGGTGGCAATGAGAATTGGAGCGATAAAATGCTCGTGACTTGATTCATGGAAGTTTTTTAAATCCAGAGCATAGTCACACACTTGATCCATGGCATGCGATGTAAATTCTTTCTCGCCGATTTTGAATTCAAGAACAAAGATCACCGGTCCAATAAGCATGACTACATCGATTCTTCGCCCCATTCGCGGGATTGAATATTCGAAATAGATCGATCCCTGATAAGAATGGAGCACTGTCCTTAGGATGCTAATTTCTGCTAACCACGCATCTCGCTGGGATTGTTCCAAGGCGAAATCGTTGCGTATGGCCAGAGCACCAAGAATTTTCTCGGATTCAGTGTTAAGGAAATTAGTGATCGAGTCAGAGTAGTATTCACGCTTCATTGACGATCCTTGATGCGGTCGGATTGCATGGCAATGTTTGGGCAGATTTTCCCGCCGGGAATTCCGCATGCACGTTCACAGCGGTTTTGAATGTATCAGGGCAAATCCGGAAAAACCAGTTGAAAGAAGCGGCCTGATCAAGTCAAGAATATGGTCGGTTTCCTCACGCGCGATATCAACGCGTTCCGGCAATTCAGGTCACCCCTTATAATAGATATTAGCGATATATTCTTCACCTTCCAATAATATGTAAATTGTTATTCTAATTATAAGGGGGGACCCCGTGCTTCCTGGAAACTCATATCGCCCTTTGATGGCACTGCCCCTGCACTTCCCTTACTGCACGATAACGTTCACTGTATCTACTAAAATTATATCCAAGTTCAAAATCCCATCCATGGGACAATCGACGGCAAAATAGAACGTATATAAACCCACCGCCAAACCAGTCATGTTCAACACTTCCGTGGCCGGCATATTGAATAAACCACCTTGGTACACCGGACGCCAAGGACCCTCCTGCTTCCAGCCTGCCGCACTGTCAAGGTAAAACCATGACGATCCAGTATTGACAACGACCCACCAGTCGACAGGTATTCCCACAAAATCACCCGCATCCATTTCCACAGTGACGAACACGGCTCCTGGATAATCGATGGTAACTTCCCCCTCTGAGCCATTGGCCTTGATTTTCGGTCCGAATGCGTTATCTTGCGCGGCCGGCCGACCGCTGATCGGCGGTTCGATTGCATTCCATAGCACGGCCGGACGACCGCCAAATGTTGCGCCCCACCCCGTTGCCCCTGCTAAATAATAGACGGTCGCCTTGTTGTCACCGTCGAATACAGACGAACCAATGCTCGGGGCATTTCCTTTGAAATAGACGCCTTTCAGGCTGACGCAGTCATAGAATGCGTAATTCTCGATGTTGGTGACGCTACCAGGAATCGTGACGTTGCCCAGGCTGGTGCAGTCAGGGAACGTACAGTCCCCGATGCCGGTGACACTATCGGGGATCGACACGCTGGTCAGGCTGGTGCAGGAATAAAACGCCGAGTCTCCGATACTGGTGACACCATTGGGGATCGTATAACCGGCGGTTTTGCCCCCGGGACATTGGACGAGCGTGGTCTTGCTCTTGTTGAACAAGACCCCATCCCCACTGCTATAGATAGAATTTAGTGCGCTCACCGTGATCGCGGCCAGACTGGTACAGCCAAAAAAGGCCAAGTCACCGATACTGGTAACGCCACGGGGAATTGTGATGCTGGCAAGACTGGTGCAGGAATAAAACGCCTCGCTCCCGATGCCGGTGACGCTATCGGGGATCGACACGCTGGTCAGGCTGGTACAAAAAGAGAACGCCGAGTCCCAGATACCGGTGACACCGTTGGGAACCGTATAACTGCCGGCTTTACCCCCGGGACATCGGATAAGCGTGGTCTTGCTCTTGTTGAACAAGACCCCATCCCCACTGCTATAGACGGCATTGCCTGCGTCCATCGTGATCGAGGCCAGGCTGGTACAGCCAAAGAATGCCAAGTCCCCGATGCTGGTAACGCCATGGGGAATTGTGATGCTGGTCAGGCTGGTGCAGGAATAAAACGCCTCGCTCCCGATACTGGTGACACCGCTGGGAATCACCACGCCGGTCAAGCCGGTGCAGGAAGAAAAGGCCCTATCCCCGATGCTGGTAACGGTGCTGGGGATCGTATAGCTGCCGGCTTGGCCTCCGGGACATTGGACAAGCGTGGTCTTGCTCTTGTTGAACAAGACCCCATCCCCACTGCTATAGACGGCATTATATACGCCCACCGTAATCGAGGTCAGGCTGGTACAGCCCCAGAACGCATCGTCCCCGATGCCGGTGACACTGTTGCCGATTGTGACGCCGGCCAGGCTGGTGCAGTTTTTGAACGCCCCGGCCCCGATGCTGATGACACTATCAGGAATCGTGACGCTGGTTAGACTGGTGCAGGAATAAAACGCCTCGCTCCCGATGTTGGTGACAGTGTTGGGAATCGACACACCGGCCAGGCTGGTGCAGAAATAGAACGCCCCGGCCCCGATGCTGGCAACACTGCTGGGAATCGTATAGTTGCCGGTTTTGCCCCCGGGATATTGAATAAGCATGGTCTTGCTATTGTTGAACAAGACCCCATCCACACTGCTATAAACGGCATTGCGTGCGCCCACCGTAATCGCAGTAAGGCTGGCACAGTCATTGAAAGCGCAGTCCCCGATGTTGGCGACACTATCGGGAATCGTGACGCTGGTCAGGCTGGTGCAGGCAAAGAACGCATCGGCCCCGATGCTGGTGACGCTGCTGGGAATCGCATAGCCGCCGGCTTTACCCCCGGGACATTGAATGAGCGTGGTCTTGCTCTTGTTGAACAAGACCCCATCCCCACTGCTATAGACGGCATTGCCTGTGTCCACCGTGATCGCAATCAGACGCGTGCATTGCCGGAACGCATCAGCCCCGATGCCGATGACACTGTTGCCGATTGTGACGCCGGCCAGGCTGGCGCAGTTTTTGAACGCCCCGGCCCCGATACTGACGACGCTGTTGGGAATCGACACGTTGGTCAGGCTTGTGCAGTATTTGAATGCCTCGTCCCCGATGCTGGTAACGGTGCTGGGGATCGTATAGCTGCCGGCTTTACCCCCGGGACATTGAATGAGCGTGGTCTTGCTATTGTTGAACAAGACCCCATCCACACTGCTATAGACGGCATTGCCTGCGTTCACCGTGATTGCGGTCAGGCTGGCGGAGGAAGAGAACACCTTGCTCCCGATGCTGACAACGGTTTTGCCATCTATGGTGGACGGGATGGCAACCGTATCGTTAAAACCATTGTAGCGGGTAATGGTGATCGTATTATCGGAATTCGTCGTGTAAGCAAAGTCGAAGGCCTTTACCGCCGCCGCGGTTGTCAACAGGAAAAGCACGGGCAACCACCCCATCCTGCCGATTTGCGTCCGCAAAAGTACCAGCCCAAATCTATTTCGCATTAACGCCATTTTGGATGTTTTCATGGTGTTTCTTTGGTTAGAAGCCGCTCAAATCCGCTTTGTTTTGCAAACCAGGCAAGCTCAGGACCATCCGCTTCTCATAAGACCAGCCCTCGAATTAGTACCTGAAACATTGGAAACCACTACAAATAACAAGAAAACAAGACATTCAGATTATTTCACCACATGGAAGAACGCATAGGTTAAATGAGAAGGCTGATCTCCCTATCTGCGAGCTGTGATATAATCACGCTCAAAGTTAAAACGGCCTTGGTAGGCCATAACGCATAAGGAGACCAGCCATGAAAAAAGGTATCACGATCGGGATGGATTTGGGAGACAAAAAACATCAGGTATGCGTTTTGAATAAAGCGGGAGAGATTGTTGCCGAAGAGGAAGTTGCCGGCAACCGCGCGGCGATGGCGAGC